>SUUD01000065.1 GCA_015062715.1 Olsenella sp.
ACTCGATGTCGGGGGCGAGCTCCAGCAGGCCAACCTCAACTCGCGGCTCGCCCCCGACATCGAGTCCATCTTCATCATGAGCGCCCCCGAGACGGGCTACATCTCGTCCTCGATCGTGCGGGAGCTCGCGCGATTTGGCGGCGACGTGTCGTCGCTGGTGCCCGCCAACGTGAACGAACGGCTCGTCGAACGGTTCGGTCACAACAAATAGCACCTCCCGCGGCATAGTTGTGCCGCCAAGTTTGCTAACATGGCATGTTAGGTGGCCCCATGCGTCCGTCCGGACGCGCCCTTGGGGGCCTGCGACCTCACGAAAGGAGCCCGAAATGCAGCCGGGTGAGGAAATCGAGAGCCTGGTCGACGAGCTCGAGTCCATCGTCTCAGATGCCAGGTCCCCGCTCACGGGCGGTGGCGCCAAGAAGATCGTCGACGCCCAGGACGTGTACGAGATTCTCGACGAGATCAGGCGAATCTTCCCGCAGGAGTTCTCCGACGCTCGTCGAATCATCAAGGAACAGGCCGAGATCATCGCCCATGCCCAGCAGCAGGCCGACTCCATCATCGCCGACGCCCAGCAGCAGGCCATGATCCTCGCGGGCGACCAGGAGGTCGTGCGCCTCGCGCAGCAGCAGGCCGAGGACATCCGCGACCAGGCCCAGCAGTACGAGCGCGACACCCGCTACAACGCCGAGGAGTACGCCGAGTCCGTGCTTGCGCACCTCGAGGACAACCTCAAGTCGCTCACGGCCACGGTGAGTCGCGTCCGCCAGACGCTCGACGAGAACTCCGGCTCGCGCAACACCTCGAACAACGTCCCCTGGTAAGCCGCAAGGCGCCACGGGCGGGACAAGGACCACAACGTGATGGAAAGCGTCGTCTTCCACCTGGACGAGCGTCTCGCCAACGTCGGCGACACGCTGCCGTTCTCGGGCCACATCGATCAGGACCGCTACACCCTGGGCGAGCGTGAGTTCGCGCTGCCCTCCGGCATCGACTACGACCTGGTGCTCACCAACGCCGGCGAGGGGATCCTCGCGACCGGCATGATGCGCGCACACGTCGAGGGCACGTGCGACCGCTGCCTCGACCCGGCCAGCTTCGACGTGTCTGCCGAGGTGGGGCAGTACTTCCTGTTCGAGGAGCCCGAGGACGAGGCCGACGATGACGACGAGCTCGAGTACGGGCTCGTCTCGGCCGAGAACGACATCGACCTGGCCGAGGCCATCGGGGCCGCGCTGGTCATGGAGACGCCCTTCGTGGTGCTGTGCCGCGACGACTGCAAGGGGCTGTGCCCCACGTGTGGCGCCAACCTCAACGAGGGAGACTGCGGCTGCGCGGCCAAGGCCGACCAGGAGCGCCTGGCGTCGAGCCCCTTCGCCGCGCTGGCCAACCTCAAGCTCGACGAGTAGGGGAGCGTGACGTCGCTCTGTGGGCTCTCTGTGATTGTCCGCAGGGCGCGGTTTCTGTGGTATAGTTTCAACTTGTGACAAAAGGCAAGGTCATCCGCACACGCGGGTGTGAGAAGTAGTAGGAGACATCATGGCAGTACCCAAGTATAAGAAGGGCCGCACGTCCACCCACAACCGCCGCTCGGCCAACAGCCACCTCGACGCCCCCGCGCGCTCGGTCTGCCCGCAGTGCGGCGCCGTCAAGCTCCCGCACCGCGTGTGCCCCAACTGCGGGTACTACAAGGACCGCGAGGTCATCGTCACCGAGTAGCCCTCGCAAGCTAGCCCGATCGGGAGGTCGGCCCACCGGGTCGGCCTCCTTTTTCGTATGTGTCGCGGGCCGCAGAATCGACACATCGTGTATGTGTCAGGGGCCGGAGGAACGACACATCGTGGAAGGAGCAGTGCCATGATCACCATCTGCGTGGACGCCATGGGCGGGGATGAGTCGCCCGAGCTGGTGTGCGAGGGCATCGCCGCCGCGCTCGACGCCGACCCGGAGCTCTGCGTCCTGGTCGCGGGCAACGCCGAGTACGTGGAGCCCTTCTGCGCCGCGCACTCCCGTGCCAAGGCGCTCGTGACGACCGAGGTCATCGAGATGGGCGACCACCCGGCCGAGGCCGTGCGCTCCAAGCGCGACTCGAGCATCGTTCGCGGCTGCGCGGCCGTGCGTGTCGGCGAGGCCGACGGCTTCTTCTCGGCGGGCTCCACCGGCGCCATCTTCGCGGCGGCCGCCACCAACGTGGGCAAGATCCGCGGCATCAAGCGCCCCGCCATCGCCAGCACCCTGCCCGGGATGAGCGGCCGCGAGACGCTGCTGCTCGACCTTGGCGCGAACGCCGACTGCCGCCCCGAGATGATTGTCCAGTTCGCCCAGATGGGCGCCGCCTACGCGCGCACCTTCATGGGCGTGGCCGAGCCCCGCGTGGCCCTGCTCTCCAACGGCACGGAGGAGACCAAGGGCTCCGAGCAGGTCCTGGCCTTCCATGCCGCGCTGGCTGAGGCGGTCCCTGAGTTCGTGGGCAACTGCGAGGGCGTCGACATCCTCGCCGGCACCTACGACGTCATCGTGTGCGACGGCTTCACGGGCAACGTCGCCCTCAAGTCGCTCGAGGGCACGGCCAAGTTCCTCGTCTCGCGCATCAAGGCGGCGGCCAACGCGTCGCTCAAGACCAAGATAGGCGCCGGCCTCATGGTTGGCGCCCTGCGCTCGATCGCCGGCGAGCTCTCGGGCGACGTCAAGGGCGGTGCGGTCCTCCTGGGCCTCAAGGCGCCCGTGTTCATCGGTCATGGGTCCACGAGCGTCGACGCCATCAAGAACGGCACGCTCGCGGTCGCGGCGGCCGTCCGCGGGGACCTCACGGGCAGGATCGCCGAGACCCTCGCCAAGTAGGGACGAATCCTCCGGGGTGGGCGTCCCGGGGCGGCCGAGGCCTCCTGCTATGTCTGTGTGCAGTGCAAAAACAGTGCCCAACAACGGTACAATCAGAGGGTTATCGCACTCGTCGAAAGGGCACCTGACATGGACCGCGCAAGCATCCTCGAAACCATCATCAACCTCACGAGCGAGACCCTCGAGGTCGAGCCCGACACCATCACCGAGGACACCACCTACGCCGACCTCGACGCCGACTCCTTCGACATGCTCGAGCTCGTCACCGCGCTCGAGGACGAGTTCGGCCTGCGCCTCGAGGACGAGGTCCTCGAGTCCATCACCTCCGTGCGCGAGGCCGTCGACGCCATCGTCAACGCCCAGTAGGCAGACGCCGTGCGCATCAGGGTTGACGCAAGGCGCGTCGGCGAGATCGTCGGCCATGAGTTTTCCGACCACGACCTCGTCACGTCGGCGCTCACACATCCCTCGGCCGCCGAGGGCATGCCCGTCTCGACCTCCTACGAGCGGCTCGAGTTCCTGGGTGACTCCATCCTCGGCGCCATGGTGGCGACCGACCTGTTCAGGCGCTTCCCCGACATGGACCAGGGACAGCTCTCCCAGATGAAGATCGCGCTGGTGAGCGGCCCCACGCTCTCGGCCATCTCCGAGGGCCTGGGCCTGGGCGAGCACATCGTCTTTGGCGAGTCGGAGCTGGGGACCGGCGAGCGCGGCCTGCGCCACGCCCTCGAGGACGTCTACGAGGCCCTCGTGGGGGCCCTGTACCTCGACGCCGGCTTCGAGGCGGCACACGACTTCGTCGAGCGCACGCTCTACCCGCTCATGACGGCAGACCTCGCCTGGCGCTCCATCCCGCCCAAGTCACGCCTGCAGGAGGTCACCCAGCGCGACTTCCACTGCGCGCCGGAGTACAAGCTCGAGGACAAGAGCGGCCCGGCACATAGCCCCACGTTCACCACGGTCGTCCTCGTCCAGGGGCGCCGCGTGGGCAGGGGAGACGGATCGTCGAAGAAGGAGTCGCAGGCCAACGCCGCGGCCGACGCCCTGGCACGCCTGGGCTACGGCGAGGACAGCCGGCGCCTGCACGAGGAGGACCCGTGTATCTGAAGTCACTGACCCTCAAGGGGTTCAAGTCCTTCGCGGACCGCACCCACATGGTCTTCGACCCCGGCCTCACCGTCGTGGTGGGCCCCAACGGCTCGGGCAAGTCCAACGTGTCCGACGCCATCCTGTGGGTGCTGGGCGAGCAGAGCGCGCGCATGCTGCGCGGCCAGTCCATGGAGGACGTGATCTTCTCGGGCAGCTCGGCCAGGCAGGCTGTGGGCGTGGCCGAGGTCACCCTGGTGCTCGACAACTCCGACCACACCCTGCCCATCGACTTCGACGAGGTGGGCGTCACGCGCCGCATGTACCGCTCGGGCGAGTCTGAGTACCTCATCAACGGGGCGCCCGCGCGCCTCATGGACATCCAGGACATCCTGCACGACTCGGGCTTGGGCAAGGAGACCCACTCGATCATCTCGCAGGGCAAGCTCGACTCGGTCCTGTCGAGCAAGCCCGAGGAGCGCCGCGCGCTCATCGAGGAGGCGGCCGGCATCTCCAAGCACAAGCGCCGCAAGGAGCGCTCGCAGCGCAAGCTCAAGTCGATGGACGAGAACCTCGTCCGCGCCAAGGACATCTCGCGCGAGATCGCGCGCCAGCTGCGCCCCCTCGAGCGCCAGGTCGACAAGGCCCGCCGCGCCGGCGAGATCGAGGCGCGCCTGGCCGAGCTCACCACCACGCTCGCCGTCGACGACCTGCGCCGCCTCCAGCGCGCCTGGGGCGAGGTCGAGGCCCGCGGCAAGGAGGCCGCGGCCGAGCTCGAGCTCGCGCGCTACCGGGTCGACGAGCGCCAGGCCGAGCTCGAGCGCCTGCAGTCCATGCTCGAGCAGAAGGGCCTATTCGTGGGCGACCTGGGCGAGCAGCGCCGCCGCATGCAGGACGCCCTGGGCCGCATCGGCTCCGACATGCGCCTTCTCGAGGAGAAGGGCCGCAACATGCTCGACCGCCTCTCCGAGATGCGCATGAGCCTCTCCACCATGGAGCGCCAGCGCACCGAGGCGCAGGGGCAGCTCGAGCGCGCCCATGCCGAGCTGGCCGAGGCCCAGGCGGCCCACGCCCACCTCTCCGAGGAGGTCGAGCGCCTGGCCCCGGAGGCCGCCGCCGCCCATGAGGCCCGCGTCGAGCTCGACGGGCGCATCTCGTCGCTGCAGTCAAGGCTGCGCCGCGCCCAGCACGAGGCCGACCAGCAGACCCTTGCCTATCACCGCCTGCAGGAGCAGGTGAACAACGCCGAGCTCGAGGACTCCATGTTCGCGAGCAGGCTCTCTGCCCTCGAGGAGACCATCGCGACCTGCGACGAGGCGCTCGCCGACCGCACCAGCCGCCGCGCCTCCTGCGAGGAGGCGCTCGCCGCCGCCCGCGCGTCCGCGGACGAGGCCAGCGCCGGCATCGAGCGCGCCAACGCCGACGTGGCCCAGGCCGCCGAGCGCTCCCACGCGGCCCGTGCCGCCCTCTCCGAGGCGCAGGCCACGCTGGCGGCCCTGCGCTCGGTCGACGCCGCGGCAGAGGCCTCGAGCCCGCTCGTGGCCTCCGTCATGGCCGACGAGGACGTCTCGGGCATGGTCGAGTGCCGCCTGGGCGATTTGGTCCAGGCCCCGCCCGAACTCGAGGCGTTGGTTGAGCGCCTGCTCGCGGACGACCTCTCGGCCCTGGTCGTGGCCGACTCGGGAGCCCTCTCGAGCGTCGCCTCGCGCGCCCTCGAGGCGCGCGGCGAGTCCGGCCGCGCCGTCGTGGTGAGCAGGGGCCTTGCCGCGCCCGCGCACGAGGGCGGCCGGGGCACGCGCCTGGTGGACCTGCTCGAGGTCGCCGACGGCGCCGCAGAGCTGGTCGAGGCGGTCCTGGGCGACGTGCGCGTGGTCGAGACCCTCGACGCCGCGGTCCGCAGCCATGAGCAGGACCCCGCGCACACCTATGCGACCACCTCGGGCGTCACCGTCTTTCCCGACGGCCGCGTGGTCATCGGTGGTGGCACCGCCGAGGGGGGCGCCCTCGAGCGCAAGCGCCGCATCCGCGCCCTCGACAAGTCGGTTCCCAAGCTCGAGTCCGCCCTCGAGAACGCCCTCGCCACCGAGGCCCGGGCGAACGAGGTCCTGGTCGCCGCGCGTGACGCCCTGGCGTCTGCCAAGGGCGAGGTCGCGCGCCTGCAGGGCGAGCTCTCGTCCGTCTCGGCGGAGCTGGGACGCATCGACGCCCAGCGCTCCCAGGCGGCCAACGAGCATGCGAATGTAACCGACCGCAGGGCCAAGGCCGCCGAGCGCGCCGCCGAGGCCCGCGGCAAGCTTGACGAGCACCACGAGTCTGCCGAGCTCGCGACCTCCCAGGCCGAGCAGCTCGCCCGCGAGCTCGAGGACGTGTCGTCTGGCCGCGAGCAGGTGGTGGAGGAGGAGGGCCGCGCCACGCAGCGCCTCTCCGACGCCCGCCTCGAGCTGGCCACCGTTGCCGAGAGGCAGCGCCACCTCTCCGGCCGCGGGACCGAGCTCGAGCGCCGCGTGGCCGACCTTGACGCGCGCCGCGCCGGGATCGAGCGCTCCGCTCGCGCCCTCGAGGTGCTGCGCCTGCGCGTCGACCCGCTGCATGCCCGCTACGACGCCGTCCACGAGTGCGCGCTTGCCCGCGCCGCCATGCTGCGCGACCGCGCCAGCCTTGCCGAGGCCGACTCCGACTCCCTCAAGAAGACCATCGCCGACGCACGCGCCCAGGTGAGCCAGGCCCAGGAGGCCCTCGAGGCCGCCCAGGGCTCGGTCGCCGACGCCAAGGTCGCCGCCGGCAGGCTCGAGGTCCAGGTCGAGAACGCCGTCGCCGCTATCACCGCGCCGGGCGCCTACACCCTCGAGGACGCGCTGACGCTCCCCGAGCCCGAGGACCGCGAGGCCATGGAGCGCGACGCCGCGCGCCTCGAGCGCCAGCTCTCCGACATCGGTCCCGTCAACCAGGTCGCGATGGAGGAGTACGAGACCCTCAAGGCCCGCGCCGACTACATCAACGAGCAGGTCGCCGACCTCGAGCGCGCCCGCACGGCGCTCGTCAAGATCACCGCCGCCATCGACCGCAAGATGCGCCGCGCCTTCCTCGTCACCTTCGAGGCGGTCAACGCCAACTTCGAGCAGGTCTTCTCGGTGTTGTTCCCGGGCGGCCGCGCTCACCTCGAGATGACCGACCCCGACCACCCGGCCGACACCGGCGTCGAGGTCGTCGCCCAGCCGCGCGGCAAGCGCCTGGCCAAGATGACGCTCATGAGCGGCGGCGAGAAGTCGCTCACGGCGCTGGCGCTGCTGTTCGCCGTGTACCGCACGCGCACGGTGCCCTTCTACGTGTTCGACGAGGTCGAGGCCGCCCTCGACGACTCTAACCTCAACAAGCTCCTGAGCGCCATCGAGCAGCTCAAGGACGTCACGCAGCTCATCGTCATCTCGCACCAGCGGCGCACGATGGAGCAGGCCGACGTCCTCTACGGCGTCTCGATGCAGGCGGACGGCGTGAGCCACGTCGTGTCGCAGCGCCTTGACCGTGCCACAGGAAAGGTGGTCGATGCCTGATGGGCCTTATTGACAGCCTGCGCCGTGGCCTCGAGCGTTCGCGCGAGGCCATCAGCGAGATCTTCTACATGGGCGGCGAGGTCGACGAGCAGTTCTGGGAGGACCTCGAGGACACGCTGGTGCTGGGCGACATGGGCGGCGAGCTGGCCATGCGCGTCACCGACGACCTGCGCGAGCAGGCCGCCCGCGAGAACCTGCGCACCTCGGCCCAGCTCAAGGGCGCCCTCTCGGCCCGCCTCGCCAGCGAGTTCCCCGCAGCCGAGCGCGACCCCTTCGACGACGTCCCCAGCTGCGTGCTCTTCGTCGGCATCAACGGCGCCGGCAAGACCACCACGGTGGGCAAGCTCGCGGGCCGTGCCAAGGAGCAGGGACGCTCGGTCCTCATCGGCGGCGCCGACACCTTCCGCGCCGCCGCCATCGAGCAGCTCCAGGTGTGGGGCGAGCGCGCGGGCGTGGAGGTCGTCACCCGCGAGCGCGGCGCCGACCCCGCGAGCGTGTGCTACGACGTGGTGGAGCGCGCCGAGCGCGACGGCTGCGACCTGCTGCTCATTGACACGGCAGGCCGTCTGCACACCAGCCCCGAGCTCATGCGCGAGCTGGCCAAGGTGGTCAACGTCACCCGCAAGCGCAGCACCATGCCCGTGAGCGTGGTGCTCGTCATCGACGCCACCACCGGCCAGAACGGCCTCAACCAGGCCCGCGAGTTCAACGAGGCCCTCGACGTCGACGGCCTCATCGTGACCAAGCTCGACGGCACCGCCAAGGGCGGCATCGCCGTGGCGATCGCCAGCCAGCTGGGCCTGCCCATCTGGCGCGTCGGCGTGGGCGAGGGCATGGACGACCTGCAGTCCTTCGACGCCAAGAGCTTCTGCGACGCCCTCGTCGGGCTCGAGTAGGGATTAAGGAGTTTGCACCCATGGCGATGTTCCAGAACCTCTCCGACCGCCTCCAGGACACCTTCGACCGCCTGCGCGGCAAGGGCCGCCTCACCGAGGACGACATCAACACCGCGATGCGCGAGATCCGCATGGCGCTGCTGGAGGCGGACGTCAGCTACAAGGTCGTCCGCAGCTTCGTCGCGGCGTGCAAGGAGCGCTGCCTGACGGCCGAGGTGCTCGACTCGCTCACACCCGCCCAGAACGTCGTGGCGATCGTCCTCGAGCAGCTCACGGCCCTTCTCGGTACCAGCGAGAGCGGCCTGGTCCTGGCCCAGAACCGCACGCCCAACGTGATCATGCTCGTGGGCCTGCAGGGCTCGGGCAAGACTACCGCGGCCGCC
>SUUD01000066.1 GCA_015062715.1 Olsenella sp.
CAGGCCCATCGAGATGAACTCGCCGGCGTTCTGGGCCAGGGCGCGCAGCGGCATGTTGTAGATGAACAGGGCGTTGAGGTTGGGCTTGCCCTCGGCGTAGCCCTTGTTCACGATGCTCGTGAGGATGGTCGAGACCAGGATGAGCAGCGGCGAGCGGCTCTTGTTGAGGTCGCGGAAGGTGATCGAGCGGTCGATGTTGACCTTGGGGCTCGGGATGGCGTGGCCCAGCAGGTTGGCGAACTGCGTGTCGGACACGTTCTTGACCTGGCCGGTCTCGTAGCACGCCACGTCGAGGCCCTCGTAGGGGTTGGGAGCGCCGGTGCCGGCGACCTCGACGTCGGCGGCGAGGCGGATGTCACGCGAGGAGGCGCCGATGCGCAGCTGGTAGGTGCCGCCCTCGACCTCCCACTTGTTGGTCTTGACGTTGAAGTAGCGGAAGGCCTTGTCGTCCAACGCAATGACGACGCGCTTGGACTCGCCGGGCTCCAGGTAGGTCTTGGCGAAGCCCTTGAGCTCCTGCTCGGGGCGGAAGACCTCGTGGACGGGCTTGGCCACGTAGAGCTGCGAGATCTCCTCGCCGGCGACGGCGCCGGTGTTGGTGAGCGTGAAGCTCACGGCCTCGGGCGTGGCCTCGATGTCCGCGTACTCGAACGTGGTGTAGGACAGGCCGAAGCCGAACGGGAAGGCGACGGGCTCGCCCACGGTGTCGAAGTAGCGGTAGCCGAAGAACAGGCCCTCGCGGTACTCGGAGGTGCGCTCCTGGCTGGGGAACTTGCCGGCCGTGGGAACGTCCTGGTAGCTGATGGGCCAGGTCTCGGCGAGCTTGCCGGAGGGGTTGTAGGCGCCGGTGATGACGTCGTAGGCACCCTTGGCGCCGCCCTGGCCGCCCAGCGCGCAGTAGACGAGCGCCTGGGTGTCGTTGGCCCAGTCGGTCTCGATGGAGGAGCCGCAGAACAGCAGGACGACCACGTTGGGGTTGACGTTGCGGACCTTGGAGAGCAGCTCGAGCTGGTTGGACTCGAGGGTCATGCGCATGCGCTCGGCGCCCTCGGACTCGTGGACCTCGCCCAGACCCATGCACATGATGACGACCTCGGCCTTGCGGGCCAGGTCGATGGCCGCCGCGGCCTTGGCGTCATCCTTGCCGCCGTTGCGATCGAAGCCCTGCTCGTAGCCCACGAGGTCCAGGCCGCCCTCGGCCTTGACGACGTCGAGCAGGGTGTCGACCTTGGTGGAGTTGACCAGAGACGAGCCGGCGCCCTGGTAGCGCGGGGTCTCGGCGAAGTCGCCGATGAGGGCGACCTTGGTGCCGGCGGCGAGCGGCAGGCGCGGCGCGCCGTCGACCACGTCGTTCTTGAGCAGGACGACGCCCTTGGCGGCCGCCTTCTGGGCCAGCGCGTGGTGGGCCTCGAGGTCGAACTCGCCGGGGTAGAGCTTCTTGGCGGCGTCGGTCTCGAAGATGAGCTTGAGCGCCTCCTCGCAGCGGGCGTCGACGTCGGCCTCGGAGCACTTGCCGGCGGCGATGTCGGCCATGAGCTCGCGCACGGAGTTCATGCCCGGGGCGGGCATCTCGAAGGCGGAGCCGGCCTTGACGCCCGCGGCGTGGTCGTTCGAGCCGCCCCAGTCGGTGACGACGGCGCCGTTGAAGCCGAACTCGCCAAAGAGGATCTCCTTGAGCGTGTGCTCGTTCTCGTTGGCGTAGACGCCGTTGATGAGGTTGTAGCTCGTCATGATGTTCTTGGGGTCCGACTCCTTGACGGTGATCTCGAAGCCGGTGAGGTAGATCTCGCGCAGGGTGCGCTCGTCGACGATGGAGTCGGACGCCTGGCGGTTGGTCTCCTGCTGGTTGCACGCGTAGTGCTTGGGGCAGGCCGAGAGGCCCTTGTTCTGGATGCCGTTGACGTAGCCCACGGCCATCTTGCCCGAGAGGTACGGGTCCTCGGAGATGTACTCGAAGTTGCGGCCGCACAGCGGGTCGCGCTTGATGCACAGGCCGGGGCCCAGCACCACGTTGTTGTTCATGGAGGCGGACTCCTCGGCAAGGGCGACGCCGATCTCCTCGGCCAGTGCCGGCTCCCAGGTGTTGGAGATGGTCACCGCCGTGGGGAAGCACGTTGCGGGAAGGGAGCCACCGATGCCCAGGTGGTTGGCGCCCTCACCCTGAACGCGCAGGCCGTGGGGGCCATCGGAGAAGTGCAGCTCGGGAATGCCCTTGTTGGGGTTGGGGCGCGCCCCGAAGGCGGTGGCGCCCTGGAGCAGCGCACACTTCTCCTCGAGGGTCATGCGCGAGATGATGTCCTCGTAAGCCATGTGATTCCCTTCTCGTGTGGAGCCGTGCCAATAAGCCTCATAAGAATTATGGTACGCCACGATGGTCTCAAGAAATGCCCGTTTGACATGGTCGGTATGCCTGATGACGCATCTGGCGGAACGTTCGAGCCTGGTGTGTCCCGGCGGGGCGGATGAGACGGCCGGGGACGGATGAGACAGTTGGGGACGGTTCTCAACTGTCTCATTCTGTTTTGGGAATGAGACAGTTGAGAACCGTCCCCAACTGTCTCATCCGTCCCCGGCCGTCTCATCCGTTGCCCCCGCAGGAACAGGTGCGGCTGACGGGCCAGGGGGATTGGCCCGTCAGCCGGTAGAGCCTAGATGGAGCTAGTCCTTCTTGCCGGACTTGGCCCACTTGAAGAAGCCGAACGCGACCAGCGCGAGGATGGCGGCAGAGGCGCCGTAGAGGGCCTTCTGCCACGGCGCGAGGCCGTAGGTGATAACGGTGCCGGGCGCCACGCCGTTCATGGCGTTGGAGTTGACGACGGTGTAGCAGATGTTCTTGATGCTGTTGCGCATCGCGGCGACTGCGGGGGCGCTGGTGGTGTCATCGATGGCCGTGGAGATGGCGGCCATGGTGAGCATGTGGTCGGTGCCCGCGTAGAAGCCCTGGTTCTTGTTCATGTAGTCGTACAGGTTGAAGTCGGTGATGACGAAGCCCTGGAAGCCCCACTCGTCGCGGAGGATTCCGGTCTGCAGGCTCTCGCGACCGCCGGACCACTCGGTACCGATGAAGTTGAAGGAGCTCATGACGGCGGTGCAGGCCGGCATCTCCTTGGTGGAGACGGTGCCCTGGTCGTCGGAGATGTACTTCATCTCGATGGGGTCGGCCTTGACGCAGTACTCGAACGGACGCAGGTAGCACTCGCGGATGGCCTGCTCGGTGGCCCAGGTCATGATGTGGTTGGTGCGGTTGGTCTCCTGGTCGTTCAGGGCGAAGTGCTTGATGTAGGCGTAGCAGCCGTTGGAGGCGGCGCCACGGACCACGGCGGCAGCGATCTCGCCACCGAGGACGGGGTCCTCGGAGTAGTACTCGAAGTTACGGCCGGCGAACGGGCTGCGGTGCGTGTTCATGGCGGGGGCGTACCAGCCGTTGTAGCCGGAGGACAGGGCCTCCTGGCCGATCATCTGGCCGACCTCGTACATGAGCTGCTTGTTCCACGTCTGGGCCATGACGACCTCGGAGCACCAGGCGCAGTTGCCGGTGGAGCCCATGAGGCTGGTGAAGCCGGCGGGGCCGTCGGGGTCGCTCGTCTTGGGCTTGCCGATGGACGGGATCTCGGCGGTGTTGTAGGCACCGTCGTTCAGGACCGTGACCATCTCGTCGACGGTGACCTGGTCGAGAAGCTCGTCCCACAGCGGGTCGTCCTTGTCGACGCCGCGCAGGTCGATGAGGTTGATGCCGTTGTCGGCACCGGTGGTGGGCATCTCGACGTCGGAGTGCTCCGCGGCATAGGCCTTGGGGTCGAACATCTCGACGGTGATGCCGGCGTCGGCCGTGGTCTTGTCCTCGGCGCCATCGGGGAAGGTGCCCGCGAAGTCGGCACGCGAGAACATGGTGGTGTTGGCCTCCATGTAGGCGGTGGTGTCGTCGAACTTGTTGGAGAGCGGGTTGCCGGTGGCGGAGTCGGTGTCGTAGACCTCGGCGTCGAGGGCCAGGGTCTGCTCGGCGATCACGTCATGGCTGTTGGCGCGCAGGGAGATGACGTAGTCGCCGGCGTCCTGCACGTAGGCGCCCTGGGAGCTGTCCCAGCTGGCCATGTTGCGCACGGGGAAGGAGATGGTGAGGGTCTGGGACTCACCGGGCTCGAGGAGCTTGGTCTTGTCGAAGCTGCCGAGCACGACGGCGCTCTTCTCGAGGCCACCCTTGGTGTAGGGGGCGGTGTAGTAGACCTCGGCGACGCTCTTGCCGGCAACGTCGCCGGTGTTGGTGACGGTCACCGTGGCGACGACGTTGTCGTCCTCGATGGCGACGGAGTCAAGCGTCTGCTCGAAGTCGGTGTAGGAGAGGCCATAGCCAAACGGGTACACGACGGCCTCGTCATAGTCGATGAAGCCCTCGACGGCAGCGGTCTCGTAGTAGCGATAGCCGTAGTAGATGCCCTCCTCGTACTCGACGAAGTAGGCGCCGTCCGTGGACTGGGTCCAGAAGCCCGAGACGTCGGTGTACTGGAAGTTGCCGAAGTTGTTGAAGGTCGGGTCCTTCGTGAAGTCGGCGGCCCAGAGGTCGGTGGTGCGGCCGGAGGGGTTGACCTGACCGGAGATGACCTGGCCCACCGCGGTGGCGCCGGTGGCGCCGAGCGAGCCGACCTCGATGATGGCGTCAACGGCGTAGTCGCCGTCGGTCAGCGGCCCGACCTCCATGGTGGTCGAGAGGTTCAGGACGACGATGACCTTGTCGCAGCCAGCCTTGGCGGCGGCGATGAGGTCCTTCTCCTCCTGGGTGAGCTCGAGCTGGTGCTGGCCCTCGACGTAGTTGGCGGTCTCGTAGTTGGCGGTGAAGTTCTCGGAGGCGCCGGAGTTGAGCGTGCCCAGCAGGTCCTGCTGGAGGTCGCCGCCCTCGCCGCCGCCGCGGCCGATGATCACGACGCCGGTGGTGCCGGCGAGCGAGTTCTGGACGTCAGCGGGATAGTCGGCCCAGGGAATCTCGCCCGCGTAGTACGCGGAGGTCTGGGGGCTGTCCATGACGATGTTGGCCTTGGGGTAGTTGGCGAGGTTGGCCAGCGCGAACTGGTACGCCGCATCGTTGACCGTCAGGCCGGCGTTCTGCAGGCCGGCGAGGAAGTCGATGCAGGAGGCCGGGTCGACGGTGCCGGAGCCGGCGCCGCCGTAGATGGGGTCGGCGCTGTAGCGGCCGAGCAGGGTCACCGTGGTGCCCGCGGGCAGCGGCAGCGCGTTGTCCTCGTTGCGCATGAGGACGATGCCCTCGGCCTCGACCTCGGCGACCTTCTCCTCGGCGGCCTGGGTGGCCTGGACGCGGCCACGGTACTCGGCGGTGTAGTACTCGGTGTCCCAGTTCTCCGAGCCCTCGGCGATGTGAACCGTGGCGGGGTTGCCGCCACCCGGGGCGTACTTGTCAAGCGTCGAGTCGAACATCTTGGCCGCGATGTTGGCCGCAACGACCGCGATCGCGAGGATGGCGAGCACGACGGGCAAGACCTTGCTGCGTCCCTTCTTTTCGCTCATCTTTCCTCCTTCTGTGCTTGTCTGGTGCGCCTCGTGGCGCCTTTGCCTTGCAAGGTGCGCCGCCCGGTTGCTGCCAGGCGGCGCACCCTCCTTCCCGTTTGGCGGCCAGGCTTGCTGGCTACCCGTCTAGGAGACGAGGCGGCGCCAAGGAAGCGCGCGTCTGCCTCTTAGGCGTTGGGGTTCCACTCCTCGAGCTGGGGCTCGGTGAGCGGGTCGGCCTTGTAGGTCGCGGTGCGCTCGTCGTCGATCACGCCGGACCAGTTGAGGCCGAAGCCGAACTCGTAGGTGTTGCCCGCGGCGTCGACGTAGCACTCGACCGAGCGCGGGGTGTCCTCGTTGAGGGCCTCGAGCGCGTCCATGTCCTTGGGCATGGGGTGGCTGAGCAGGCCGGAGGGCTCCACGGCGCCGGTGATGACGTTGGCGTAGGCGAAGTCTGCCACGCCGCCAAAGCCGAGCAGGATGGCGTCGGCATAGGGCTCGATCTCGCCGAAGCACATCGGGCGGTCGGCGTCGACGCACAGGATGAGCTTGGCGCCCTCGGGCAGGGACTCCTTGAGCGCGATGACCGCGTCAAGCGAGGCCTCGTTGGTGGCGAAGGTCTCCTCGCCAAAGTAGGAGCGGTTGTCGTAGACGCCGTTCTCGTCCTCGGGGTTCAGCGACTCCTTGCGGACGTTGGGGCCATCGGCCTTGTACGGACGGTACTGGAGGCTGATGGGCTTCCAGTAGGGGCCGGGCTCCGGCTCGGTGCCCATGATGATGGACATGAAGCTCGGGCCGCCCTGGACGCCCTGGTAGGCGTCGGCGGGGTTGTTGACCTTGATGACGGCGTACTTGACGTCGGAGAGATCGGCCAGCTTGGTGATATCGGCCTCGGCGGGCGTGGGGTTGCCCTGCTCGTCGGCCTCGCCGGAGGGCTCGCCGACCTCGTCGGTCACGACGTTCTCGCCAAAGAGCTCGAGCGGCATGGTCGGGACGATCATGGCCGGGCTGGAGCCGAAGAAGCTCTGGACCGCGGGCTTGTACTGCTGCGGGACGTAGACCTTGCCGTCAAGGCCGGCCTCGGAGATGACGCCGTCGTTCTTGAGCATGATGATCGACTTGTTGGCGGCATCGGTGCCAAAGGCAGCGGCGGCCTCGGACTCGAGGATCTCCTTGGCGGCGCTACGGTCGCTGTAGGGGTTGTCGAACAGCTGGACCTTGTTCATGAACTTGAAGATGTGGCGCGCGTGCTCCTGGTACTGGGCCAGGGCCTCCTCCTCGCCAAGCTCGCCGACGAGGGTCTCCCACGCGGTGGCGCCGTTCTCGAGCTCGAAGGAGCCACCGTGCTGGTCGATGCCGGCGGCGTACATCTTGTGGAGGCGCTGGGCGCCGTCGAGGTTGGAGACGCCGTGGCCGGTGCCGGACGAGATCATCCAGTCGGTGGTGAGCATGCCGTCCCAGCCGGTGTTGCGCAGGCCGGAGAGCAGGTACTCGGAGAAGCCGGCGCCCACGTGCTCGCCCAGGGCATCCGGGTCGTTGGGATCATAGGGGATGCCGTAGCAGGGCATGACGGCCGCCATCTCCTCGGTGGAGGAGTTGAGGTGCATGCCGCCGTCCAGGAACGGGACCAGGTGGGCCTTGAACTGGCTGCTCGGGAAGACGTTCCACTTGCCGGAGTCGGAGTGGTCGTCACGGCCGCCCTCGTTGGAGCCCTCGCCCACGAAGTGCTTCAGCATGACGCCCACGGAGTCCTTGCCCCAGCCGAGGTCCTCGGTGGCCTCGTCGTCGCCCCACGTGGACTGCATGCCGCCGCCGAACTCGGCCGCGAAGTCGCGGTTGAGGGCGGGGTCGTTGCCCACGGAGCCGTTCAGGCGGGTGCCGCGCAGCTGGGTGTAGAGGTCGATCTGCGGGCCGAGCTCGCAGGTGATGCCCATGGCACGCCAGGCGCGGGCCTGCCACATGCCGGCCTTGCGCCAGATGTCCTTGTCGAAGGTGGCGGCCAGGCCCACGGAGCCGGGCACGTTGAAGAGCTGCGCCGGGTCACGGGAGTTGATGTACGGGATGCCGTACGGGGTGGCCTCGGCCGTGGCCTGGACCTGGTTGATCCACTGGACGTCGGAGGCGAAGGAGTCGAGCGTGTAGGACAGGCGGGAGACGCCGGAGCAGGAGCCCTGCTCGATGAGGCCGAAGGACTCGGTGTCGGTGGACGTCTGGTTGTCGGAGACGCCGCCGTGGAACATCAGCGGGATGATCTCCTCGCCGGTCATCATGGCAGCGAGGGCCGCGGCGCGGTCGTCGCCGGGCTGACGCCAGTCCTCGTAGAAGTCGAGCTTGCCGTTGCCGTTGAGGTCCTTGAAGGCCAGGCCCTGGACCTGGATGATCTTGGAGGCGTCCATGACGCCCAGCACGGGAGCGTCGTCGGGGTTGGTGACCTTGGTCCAGCCGTCGCGGGTCTCCTCGGAGGTCCACAGGGCCTCGACGTCGTCGCCGTCGGGGTCGATGGGATAGGCGGACGCGTCGGGAGCGGAGTAGTCGGCCTCGGCGGGAGCCTCGGCCTCCTCGCCGCCCTCCTCCTCGGGCGCGGCCTCGCCGCCGCAGGCAGCGAGCATGGCGGCTGCGCTGGCGACGCCGGCGACCTCGAGGAAGTTCCTACGGGTGATCTTTGTGCTCATCGTCTCTCCTTTTGTGTCGGTGGCACGAAATGGTGACGGGCGCGGCCCCCCGACCGCGCCCCAGAGAACCCGTTACGGCTTAGCCGTAGAAGTCGAAGTTGATGGTGTCGAAGCCATCGATGCCAAAGTCGGCGGCGTTGCCGGACATGGTGGCGTTGTCGACGACGGTGAGGGTGATGTCACCGGAGGAGAGGTGCAGGGTGACCTCGGACTCGGTGCCCTCGTAGGTGCCGGAGTCGGTCAGCAGGTCGGCGTGGGCCTCGAGCGGGGTGACCTCGACGGTGCCGTCATCGCCGAAGACGACGTCGAGCATCTGCTCGTTGCCGCCGGCGGTGCCGTAGACGGTCTCGCCGGTGACCTCGACGCTGCCGCGCCACTGGCCGGCAAAGAAGCTGTAGTCGGTCTCGGTGGCCGCAGCCTCCTCGGTGGCCTCCTCCTCGGCGGGAGCAGCGGCCTCGCCGGAGCCGCCGCCGCAGGCGGCGAGCGTGACGGCGAGGGCGGCCGCGCCGAACAGCTTGACGATGTTCATACGCTTCATTTCTTTCCCCCTTGTCTTG
>SUUD01000067.1 GCA_015062715.1 Olsenella sp.
CCGAGTTGGGGACCAGGGCGAGCATCTCGGCGTCGTTGTCGGAGTCGCCGAATACGCAGACCTCGTCGAGCGAGAGGCCAAGGTGGCCGCAGAGCCACTTGATGCCCTCCGCCTTGCTCCAGCCGGGGACGATGAGGTCGAACCACTGGTTGATGGGGCAGACGAAGCGGATCTCGGGCACGGCGGCGGCAAAGGTGGCCATGACCTCTGCGCAGTGCTCGAGAGTGCCAAAGCAGGCGATGCCGGCCTTGGCGACGTCTCCCTCGGGCAGCTCGTCCACCACGCGCACGCCCACGGGGAACCAGCTGGGCGGGAACTCTCCGGTGCGCTCGGCGGCCGGCCCCATGACCAGCGACGGTTCGCCGTCGACGGGCACACAGAGGATGGTCCCTGGCGTCTGGTCGATGAGGGCCTTGAGGCGCTCGAGGCCCGACCGGTCGTAGGGCATGGCCTTGACGAGCTTACCGTCGAGGCGGATCTTCTGGCCGTTGGACAGGACCGCCACGCGCATGCGCGACGGGTCGTCATAGAAGAACGAGGCGACGTCGTCGAGGTCGCGACCGCTGGCCGGTCCAAAGCGCACGCCCGCCGCATCAAGGGCAGCTATTGCCTCAAGCGCTAGTGGGGAGACGTGCTCCCAGCCGGCGGGCAGAAGCGTTCCGTCCATGTCGGTGAGCACGAGCTCGATCATGCGTGTCTCCTTCTCATCATTCCGCAAATAAGGGAGGACCTCCCTTTGGTGGAGCTAGGCCCAGGGGATGTCGAGGGTGGTCTCATTGCCATTGTCCTCGCGCACGACGAGGGTGGCGACCCCGCCCACCGGCACGCGCACCACCGCCTGGGCGCGCCCGTAGTAGGTGGTGTGCTCGCCCGTGTCGTAGCGCTCCTCGGTGCGGGGCCGTGCGCTGCCAAAGCCCAGCAGCTCGCCATTCTCGACATGAGCAACAAGATGCCTATCATCGTTCATCTCGACGCGACCATGCTGGTCGGCGATGGTGACGTCGACATGGACAATACGCGGCCGCAGAGCGTCGTCGTGAGGCATGGCATAGGGTTCCGCAACCAGCTGCACGTCTGCGGGGCCTGCCGACGCGAGCCGCGAGGAGGCAATGAGCTCGCCGCCCGACGTGAGCGCACGGGCGACCAGCTCGCCGGGCTCCCAGCGCAGCTTCCAGCTGGCCACGCCCTTCTTGGGGCGCTTGCGCGAGACGGCGCGGCCGTTGAGCACGAGCTCCACCACCGGCGCGCGTGAGAAGACCTCGACCACGCAGCGGTTGCCCTCGCAGCCCGCCCACGCCCACGAGGGCAGGGAGTTGGTCCAGCGCCAGGCGGACTTGGAGACCGTCACGCCGGGATGGTTGGCCGGCTGCACCGCGATGCGCGGGTCGATGGGCTGCCAGTCTGCGGCGTGGGCGCGCCCTCCGTCGGCCACGTCCCAGGCCACCTGCTCCAGGTAGAGCTGGCCGCACGCGTTGCCGCAGATGTCGAGGGCGCCCTGGTCGGCGAGGATCCAGGGGAAGGGCTTCTCGAACCCCTTGCCGTCCGGCGTGTAGGCCCAGGCGCCGCTGCCGGCCTCGCCCAGGTAGTCCCAGCTCGACCACACGAAGTCGCCCACCACGTTGGGCAGGGTCTTGACCTGCTCCCAGTTGTGCCAGATGTCGGCGTGGAAGGTCTCGGAGCCCACGATGAGGCGGTCAGGGTGCTTGCGCGTGTCGATGCCATAGCGCGCGGAGGCGTAGTTGTAGCCCGCCACGTCGAGCAGGTCGAGGACGGGTGCGGTCACGCGGTCGGCCACGGGCAGGTTGGCCGAGAGGGTCATGAAGCGGCCGAACACGTTGGTGTAGGCGTTGAAGAGCTGGCTGTTCATCTTGCGCTGCTTGGCGTCGGCCTCGAAGTCGCGGCCGCCGCCCTCGGCGTAGGTGCGCATGCCCAGGGCGCTGCCGGTGATGATGGACCAGTTGATGCCGCAGGTAACGGGGCGGGTGGGGTCTGCCGCATGCAGGTGGGCGACCATCTCGCGGGCTGCCCCCACGCCCTCCTCGCGCACGGGCTCCGAGACCTCGTTGCCAATGGAGTACATGATCACGCTGGGATGGTTGCGGTCGCGCCTGACCATGACGTCAAGGTCGGTCTCGTGGTGCAGGGGCCACCGGGAGGCGTAGTCGCCGGCGCTCTTGTGCTCGAACCACATGTCCCAGGCCTCGTCCATGACGTACATGCCCAGGGCGTCGCAGGCCTCGAGCATGGCGCGCGAGCAGGGGTTGTGGGCGCTGCGGATCGCGTTGTAGCCGGCCTCCTTGAGCCGGCGCACACGCCGCCACTCGGCCTCGTCGTAGGTTGCGGCGCCCAGGATGCCCGAGTCGTGGTGCACGCAGCCGCCCCGCAGCAGCAGCCTGCGCCCGTTGATGCGCAGGCCGTCGCCGGCCGCCCACTTGACGACGCGGACGCCGAAGGTGGCCGCCTCGGTGTCGAGCACCTCGGTGCGGGTGAGGCCGTGCCTGCGCACGAGGCTCGCGCGGCAGCGGTAGAGGTTGGGGTCCTCAGCGCTCCAGGGGAGGCACTCGGGCAGGTCGAAGTCGTGCGAGAGCGGGCCCGCCCCGCCTGGGCCCTCGAAGGTCGCGATGGTGCGCAGGCCGTCGAGGACGTCGACGCGGACGAAGGTGCCGTCCGCGTGTGGCGCGTCCACGTCCACGTGGATGCGGGCGGGCTCGGTCGAGAGCGTGGTCACGCTCAGGCAGCCCGGCTCGAGCGAGGTCAGCGGCCCCTCGAGCAGCCACACGGGACGGTAGATGCCGGCGCCCGAGTACCAGCGAGAGTCGGGCTGGTCCTCGTTGGTGCACTCGACCACGAGGTGCGCGGTGGTACCCGGCATGACCAGGCTGTCTAGGCAGACGTGGAAGGGCGTGTAGCCGTAGGCATGCTCGGCAATAAGTTGCCCATCGAGGAAGACGCGCGCATCGTGCATGACGCCCTCGAACTCGAGCAGGACGTGCCGGTCGCCCCAGCTATCTGGCACCTCGAGCGTGCGCTCGTAACGATACGAGCCGCCCTCGAAGAAGGCCTGGCTCGAGATGCCGGGGTTGGTCGCCGCACGCCGTGTGTGCAGCATCGCGTCGTGGGGGAGCGTGACGGGGACGGGAAGCCCGTCGCCGGCATCGAGGCGGGTGACGGTCCAGTTATCGAGAAGGGACGTGCGCTGCATGGGTGCCTCCAGGGTTGGGTGCTAGGTGCCATCACGATGATAGCGGTAGCAACCGAAACGCCCTTTCGGGGAAAGTGCTAATTGTGTCGGGGGCCGGAGGGGCGACACATTGCGTGCAACGTGTCGCCCCTCCGGCCCCCGACACACGGCATGCTAGCTGTCGAGGAAGGCGAGGGCGTGTGCGAGGATGCCCTCTGGCGTGAGGCCGTAGTGCTCGAAGACCTCGGGGGACTCGGCCTCGTACACGGGCTCGTCGGGAAGGGCCAGGCGCATCATGGGGGTGGGGCAGCGGTCGGCCAGCACCTCGGACACGGCCCCGCCCAGGCCGCCGTTGACGTTGTGCTCCTCCACGGTGACGACGCGTCCGCAGGTGCGCGCGGCATCGACGATCGCCTCCACGTCGAGCGGCTTCACCGAGAAGAGGTCGAGCACGCGCGCTCGCACGCCCTGCTCGGCCAGGGCCTCCGCCGCATGCACGGCCGGTGCCACCATCTCACCCATGGCGAGAATGGCGAGCTGGTCAGAGGGGGTGCCACCGTATGCGGTCACGGCGTGCCCCGGCTCGAACGCGGTGCCCTCGTCGTAGAGGACCTCGACCGGCGCCCGCCCCATGCGCACGTAGGCAGGACAGGGGTTTGCCGCCAGCCAGCGCACCAGGGCCCGCAGCTGCACGGCGTCGCTGGGGACCAGCACCGTGAGCCCGTCGATGGCGCGCATGGCCGCGACGTCGCCCGCGCTGTGGTGCGAGGTGCCCAGTTCGCCATAGCTCACGCCGCCCGAGACGCCCATCACGCGCACGGGGGCGCGGTTGTAGGCCACGTCGAGCTTGACCTGCTCGTAGGCGCGGCCCGACAGGAACGGCGCCGGCGCGCACACGAAGACGTTGCGGCCCGAGAGCGCCAGCCCCGCCGCAACCCCGATCTCGTTCTGCTCGGCGATGCCGCACTCCACGAGCTGCGCGGGGTGCTCCTCGGCGAAGCGGCCCAGCGTGACCGAGCCACGCGAGTCGGACGTGAGGACCGTGAGCTTGGGGTCTTTCTCGGCAAGCGTGCAGAGCTCATCGGAGAGCGCGCGGCGCAGCGCGACCTTCTCGCTCATGAGGCCACCTCCTCGTTTGCGGCGTCGGCGGGGTCTGCCAGGTCTTCCAGTGCCTGCTCCAGCTCCTGTGGCGTGAGCCTGCCAAAGTGCCAGTCCACCTGGCCTTCCATGAACGAGACGCCCTTGCCCTTGACGGTGTCGAGGATGAGCAGGTGCGGCCTGCCCGAACGCCCGAAGCTCGCCTCGAGCGCGGCCACAACGGCCGCGATGTCGTTGCCGTCCACCTCGTCCACGTCAAAGCCAAAGGCGCGCCAGCGCTCGGCCAGCGGTTCCAGTGCCATGACCTCCTCGGTGGGGCCCGTGATCTGCAGGTGGTTGCGGTCGATGGCGACGTAGAGGTTGTCGAGGGCGTGGTGCGAGGCAAACATGGCCGCCTCCCAGACCGAGCCCTCCGCCAGCTCGCCGTCGCCCAGCAGGCAGAACGTGCGCCAGCTCGCGCCGTCCATCTTGGCGGCGAGGGCCATGCCGCAAGCACCGGGAAGGCCGTGGCCCAGGGCGCCGGTGTTCATCTCGATGCCGGGGACCTCGCGGTTGGTGTGGCCGATGAGGCGGCTGCCCGGCTGCGAGAACCGCAGCAGCTCGCACGCGGGGAAGAAGCCCCTGTCGGCAAGTATCCAGTAGAGCGGCTCCACGCAGTGTCCCTTCGACAGGACGAAGCGGTCGCGGTCGGGCAAGGCGGGGTTTGCCGGGTCAACGTGCATGACGTGGTAGTAGAGGGCGACCAGGTAGTCGGCCTCGGAGAGGGCCCCGCCAATGTGGCCGGTCTGCGCGCGGTGCACCATCTGGCATGTGCCGCGGCGCACCTCGCGGGCCTTGGCTTCGAGTTGTCTTGTGTCCATGGCGTCTCCTTTCGGGACGAATCCTCCGGGGTGGGTGTCCCACGCCCGTACTAGGCTTCCCCCGTAAAGCGGGCCTGCGCCACGGCGGCCTGCCAGCCGGCGTAGTGCTCGGCCGCCACGTCCGCCGACATGCGCGGCGCGTAGGAGTCGTGCCCGAACGAGAGCCCGAGCAGCTCGTCCTTGCTCGCCCAGAGCCCACGCGCGAGTCCCGCCATGAGGACCACGCCCAGCTCGCTCTGCTCCTCGACGAAGCTCACCTCGATGGGCGCCTGCAGGAGGTCGGCCTGGAACTGCATGACGATGGCGTTGCGCGTGATGCCGCCGTCGGCCATGACGCGCGAGATCTTCTCGCCGGCGGCCTGCTCCATCGAGAAGGCCAGGTCGGCCACCTGGTAGCCAATGCAGTCGAGCGCGGCGCGCACCACGTGCGCCCGCTTGGTGCCGGTGCGCATGCCCAGGATGCACGCGCGGCAGGAGTCGTCGTAGTAGGGGGCGCCCAGGCCCGAGAAGGCCGGGACCATGAAGACGCCGCCGGCATCGTCCACCTGCGCCGCGACCTCCTGAGACGAGGCCGCCGTCGGGATGAGCTCGAGGTCGTTGACAAGCCAGGCCACCGCCGCGCCGGTGTAGTTCGCGGTGCCCTCCCACACGTAGGTGACCTCGCCGTCTCCCATGCGCCAGCCCACCGAGGTGGTGGTGCCCGGCGCCGGCGGCACCGCCACATCTCCCAGGTTCATGAGGATCGAGGACCCGGTGCCATAGGTGATCTTGACGTCGCCCTTGTCAAAGCAGCGCTGGCCAAAGAGGGCTGCCGCCGAGTCGCCGATGACGCCCGTGATGGGAAGGGCTGGCAGGCCCTCCACGGCGACGGTGCCATAGTCGGCGTCGGCGCATGTGAGCGCGGGCAGCATCTGCCGCGGCACGCCAAAGAGGGCGAGCAGGTCATCGTCCCAGTCGAGGGTCTTCTGGCAGAAGAGCTGGGTGATCGAGGCGTTGCAGTAGTCGCTGGCAAAGGTGGCCCCACCCGTGAGCTTCCAGACGAGCCAGGTCTCGATGGTGCCAAAGAGCACCTCGCCCTTCTCGGCACGCTCGTGCAGGCCTTCGATGTTCTCGAACATCCAGGCGAGCTTGGCTGCGGGCAGATAGCCCGAGGGGATGGTGCCCGAGCGCTCGAGCACGAGCTCTGCCTGCTCGGGGGTGAGACGCGCGCAGAAGTCTGCGCCGCGGGCGCACTGCCAGCCAATGATGTGGTGGACGGGCTCGCCCGTGGCCTTGTCCCACACCACGAAGGCGCCGGTCTGCACGGTTATCGCAAGGGCCTCCACGCTGGCGGCGTCAACACGGCCGAGCGCCTCGGCCAGCGCCTCGCAGGTCTGGCCGAAGATCTCGGACGCATCCTGCTCGACCCAGCCGGGACGCGGGTGGTACTGGTGGTGGGTTCGGTTTGCGCGGCAGATGGGCCGCGCCTTCTCGTCGAAGAGCATGGCCTTGGTGCCGGTGGTGGACTGGTCGATGGCCGCGACGTAGCGCATGTCTCCTCCTTGCCGATGGGGCCGTGGCACCATCGTATCGCTGCAGCGCAGTCTTGCCGCTCGCATGCCGGACGAGCGGGACATATGTACCAGTCAACGCCGTTTTCATACCGATTGTGGCCTGCGGCGCGACGGCCTTCTCGGGTGCGAAAGCCCGGCAAGTACACTGGTCCCAAGGCATCTGGCACGTTCGAGAGGAGTGATTCGCGTTGAAGATCAAGAGGGAGCAGATCGTCGAGCTGAGCCACCCGCTGCTGCGCGGGCGCGAGAACTTCCCGTTCGAGGTCAAGCTGGGCGAGGAGAGCCGCCTGTGGCCCGACAACTGGTACATCGAGGGCGTAGCCACGCTGGCCGCGCATGCCGGCACGCACGTCGAGGTGCCCTACCACCACCTCATCGACGGCGACGACTGCATGAAGTACGACGTCTACCACATGATCGGCGAGTGCGTCGTGGTGCCGTGCGAGGGCAAGGAGCCCGGCGAGGAGATCACCCTCGAGGACGTCAAGCAGGTCGAGGGCCTCATCGAGGACGAGGACATCGTCTTCCTGCACACCGGCTACGACAAGTACTTCCGCTCCGAGAACTGGCAGCCCTACCCGCCGCTGTCCATGGAGGCGCTGGAGTGGCTCATGCAGTACCACCCCAAGATCATCGGCACCGACGCCTCGGGCGTCGAGCTGAGTGACGGCTACGACGAGGATGGCCGCATGCACGAGCTCTTTGGCGAGCCCATCCACGTCAAGTGCATGACCAACTACACGGCCATCGTGGAGAGCCTCACCAACCTGGGTGCCATCGAGGGCATCCGCACCACCGTCTTCATCCTGGCCCTCCCCATGCAGGGCATGGACGCCTCGCCCTGCCGCATCGTCGCGATCAAGGACATCTAGGCAGCGGCGACGCGAAGGGGGGGGTTGGCGATGAAGCCAACGAGGGACCAGATCGTGGACCTGAGCCACCGACTGCTCAGGCGCCGCGACAACTACGAGTACGAGGCCAAGCTTGACCCGACGTCGCGCACCGGCCCGCGCGACGAGCGCTTCGACCCGTTTGACGCGCCCTTTGACGAGACCGCCTGGTACATCGAGGGCGTGGCCTACATCGCGGGCAAGGCGGGCACGCACGTCAAGCTGCCCTACACCTGTGACCTGCGCGGGGTTGACGCCATGCGGTATCCCACTGAGCGCCTGGTGGGGGAGGCCTACACCATCGACTGCTCGGGCAAGCACCCCGGCGAGGAGATCAAGCTGGCCGACGTGATGGCGGCCGAGGGCAAGATCGGAGAGGGTGACATCGTCTTCGTCTACACGGGCATGGGCGAGAACTACCGCACCCCGCGCTGGCGTGACTGGGTGCCCTTCGAGCCGGCTGCGCTCGAGTGGCTGCTCGACCAGGGCATCAAGGTGCTGGGCACCGACGGTCCCAGCATCGAGTACCTGGGCGGCCTGGGGACGTTCCCCAGCACGGTGCGTCGGGAGGCCGAGGGAGAGCCTGCGCAACACGCCTGCTTCGATCGGGGTGTGGCCATCGTGGAGAGCCTGGCGAACCTGGACAAGATCGTGGGCGAGCGGGTGACCGCGTTCATCCTGCCGGTGCCCATGGAGGAGATGCCCGCCTCGCCCGTCCGCGTGGTGGCGATCCGGGCGTAGGGAAACGGTTGCGGCACAACAATACCCGGTACTTCTGTTCCATTTGGCACAAAAGTACCGGGTAATTCTGTGCCGTTTGGGTCACGACACGCTTGGTGCAGGTGCGTCTCGCCCCCAGCGGTAGAGCTCGTTGAGGACGTGCATCGTCTTGCTGTGCTGTGCCCTCGAAACAGGTCACAGGACTGGAACCGGTTTTTTGCCAACTGGGCATTTGACGGAGGCCATCAGTTGCGTGACCTGTCCGATGGGGCAATTGCAGCGACGTCACACAAGACGAGGGCCCCGGTCTCCCGGGACCCTCGTCACGCAGGCATGGCGACTGGCCGCTAGCCGTTGATGTCGTCGTAGTGCAGGAGCTTGAAGCCGGCGCCGGCGATGGCGGCCTCGGC
>SUUD01000068.1 GCA_015062715.1 Olsenella sp.
AGGTAGTACGCCAGCTCGGCGTCGGTCAGGTCCTCGTCTTCCCATGCTTCGAACTTGGCCATCATGTCGGCCTCCTGCGCGGTCAGGTCCGACACCCTCATGAGCAGCTCGGCATTGGTGGGATCGTCCGAAAAGGCCTTCATGACCTCGACGTACTCGTCAAAGAAGGCCTCGTAGCTGTCCATGGCCTCTTTGAACTCGGGCCGGATGGCGCTCTCGTCGACCTCGGGCGCTGCGGCCTCGGGTTCGGATTCCGGCTCCGGTTCGGGCTCCGGCTCCGGTTCGGGCTCAGGCTCGGGCTCCGGCGCGGGCGCCTGCTCCTGGGTCTGCGGTGCCGGGGTTGCCACATTGTTGGTGTCGTCGGACCCTCCCCTGCTGCACATGGCCAGTAGCAGCACAACAATAATCGCGATGAACCACGGCTTCTTGTAGAAGGGCTTCTTTGGCTTGGGCGGCATCGTGTACTGGGGGCTGAATGGCTGCTGGTACTGCTGCTGAGCAGGCGGCTGGTACGGCTGCTGGGCCGGCTGGGCGTACTGCTGCGTTGGCTGCTGGTACTGCTGCGTTTGCTGCGGCACGTACTGCTGGGTTGGCTGCTGCCCTGGGGTGGGCGCCGCGTTTCCCTGCGTGTTGTTTGGGTCTGCCATGGTTGGTCTTCCTCCGTTCGTTGTCTGCCTGTCGGCATTGCCTGCCCTGAAAGAACGCAGCTAGGAGCACTGAAGCATGAGCAGGCACACGAGGATCATCGCTATGAGCATCCCCATCATGGCGAGGTCCTTCTTGTCCTTGCTGCTCATGCCGCCCCCGTGCGAGACCACCCGCATGGGCAGGTCGCGCCGCTCGGGCTCCTCGTCCGAGACGACCCTTCGCTTGCTGCGCGTCACCGCCATTGCAACTCCTCCGTCTCAGCACCCCTATCCCAGGAACCGCTCCTTCATCGCGCCAAACTCCTCCGGAGTGAGAATCCCCATGTCGAGCAGTTCCTTGGCCTTCTTAAGCTCCTCGTAGGGATCCGCCGCGAGCACCGGCACGGGCACAGGCGCCGCCTCCGGCACGGCCACGGGGATCGGCACCGCAACGGGCACGGGCACCGGCACCGGGTTTGGCACGGCAACGCTCTCGGGGCCAATCACCACAAGGCCGAGCAGGTCGGCGGCCTTGTCGCCCTTCACCTTGGTCGTGATGAGGATCTCCTGGTGGTCGTAGGCGCGCGAGAGGTAGATGCGACACGTCGCCGGAACCTCCTCGTACTCCTCGCGGGTCTTTCTCCGCGCCGCCTCCCTGGCCTCGTCATCACTTGCCGCGCCAATAGCAGCACCAATGAGCGTGCCCAGCCCCGGCAGCACGGCCGTGCCAATGGCCGCGCCCGCGATGGTGCCCAGGTTGCCCTGCTTGGACTCGGCGCTCTCGTCCGTGTAGGTCACCGTGTGGCTCACGTACTCGGGCCCGTCCCACGAGACCTCCGTGACCTCGTAGAGGGTCTCCTCGTCGGGCTTGAAGTAGACCCAGCCGTTGCCCACGTGCACCATGGCGGCCCTGCCCAGCACGTTGGGGACCATCTTCTTGCCACCCGTGAGGCTAAGCACGAAGGTCGAGCGCGCGTTGGTTAAGGCATTGCGGGCACGCTCCAGCAGCGTGGGCTCCGGAGGCACGAACTCCTCCATCTGACCCGTCGCCGCGTTGTAGCGGTAGAAGACCTGGCCCTCGCCTTCCTGCTGCCCAAATGCGCCCATGCCTGCCCTCCTCGTGGACTGGCATGAGACTACGGCTTGGCGATTGCGATTTCCTTAGCTGGCAGCTAAGTGCCAATACCGGCAACAGAGACAATGACCGAGGCTGCCGCCACGAAGGCGGCAAAGACCAGCAGCAGCTGCACAATCAGCCTCCAAGCACGACTCGTTGCAGAGTCATATCGCCCGCGATGCAGCAGCGCGAGGTGCACCTGGTAGCCCCCGGCAAGGGAGGCGACCAGTCCCAAGAAGCCAATGAGCCCATAGGCAACCCGACCATACTCGGCAATCGCATCGGTCTGGGTAAGCCCCACGTGGGCAAAGGCGAGGCCGGTAATCACGGCGAAAAACCAGTTGCCGATGAGGGCCAGGCCGCGCAGGAAGCCCACATCGTCCCATGAGAGGCCATCGGATTTCGGCTGCCGTATGACGGGCTGCTGCCATGCTGCGCTGGCCTGCGGCGCGACGGGAGGGGCGGCAAAGCCCTGCGCCGCGGCCGCCAGCTCGCCCGCGCTCTGGTAGCGCTGGCTGGGCTCGAACGAACGGGCCTTCTCGACAACGAGCCGCAGGTTGGCGGGCACGCGGGACGCATCTGCCAGCGCCGCGTCAAAGCCGGGGTCGTCCGGGCGCAGGCCCGTGAGCAGGTAGCCCAGGAGGCTCCCCAGCGAGTAGACGTCGGAGCGGGCGTCGGTCTGGGCAAAGCCAAACTGCTCGGGCGCGGCGAAGCCGTACGTCCCCAGCGTGGTGGTGTCCTTGCGCGCGCCCTCCTCGTGCACGCGGGCGTTGCCCAGGTCGATGATGCGGGCCGAGCCGCCCGCCACCACGATGTTGCCCGGCGAGAGGTCGCGGTGGACGATCCCGTGCGCATGCAGCACGTCCGCCGCCTGGCACAGCTCGCCCAGGTAGCGCGCGGCCGTGGGGGCCTCGATGGGGCCCGTCGACGTCACCAGCTCCTCCAGCGTGAGGCCGTCCACGTAGGTGAGGACCACCGCGAGCGCGTTGTCCTGGTCGCGCTGGTAGAGGGCCTGCACCTGGGGCAACAGCGGCGACTCTATGCGCGTGAGCTCCATCCAGGCGTGCACGTTTGCCAGCTCCAGCGGAATGATCTTGCGCACCAGCACGTCGCCTTTGGGCCCGCGCACCAGCTCGGTGGTGCCACCCGGGCCAGCCGCCAGCGTGCGGATGGGCTTGTACGAGGCGTCGAGCGCCGGGACGTCGCTTGCGGGGATGACGGCCACGGCTACCCCTCCGCAGCTACCAGCGTCTCGTAGCCCAGGCGATAGAGTTCGTCGTCGGTCTGCTGGCGGGTGAGCCCGCGACTGATGCAATGGATGATGATGGCGTCGCGCTCCGACTTGCTCCACAGCTCGGAGCAGCCGGCCCGGCGCAGCAGCCGCTGGGTCTGCGTGAGGTCGGCGTGCAGGCCAAAGGCCAGCATGATGACCTTGTCGCGCTTTGGCGTGTCCTTCCGGCCCGAGAGCAGCTCATAGCCGTAGGTCTGCCCAAGGCCGGCCTCGCGGATGACGTCGGCCCTCACGAGGCCCTTCTCGTTGAGGAGCTCTGTCGCGTAGTAGGCAAACGACTTCTCGTCGAGCAGCTGCTCCTTGAGGTACGCCTCGGGCGAGGCGCTCTTGAGCAGCCTCTCGAGCAGGTCGTCTGTACGCGGCTCGTCCGCCATTGCCTCTCCCCTGCCTGGACTGGTGACCCCACAACTCTAGCGCAGTGGGGCGACATATACCAAAGGGGATGCACCCAATATGAACGGCCCTGTACGGCTCACTGCGAAACCTTGCGATATCGCGCGTCGCGATACGTGCCCATCTTCTCGATTATTCCCGCCTTCACGAGGTTTCCGAGCGCGCGTTCGACCGTCGTCACGCTGACCTCGGGCAGGCGCTCACAAATCTCCGCCTTCGAGATGGGCGCGTACGTGCTCATGAGCAGGGCTTCCACCTGTTTGGCCTTGGGCATCCGTTTCGTGCTTTCGTTTGCATACCGCAGGTCGAGCTCCTTGTAGCAGGCATACAGTATCTGCAGCAGATACAAGATGAACGGGCTGTAGTCGTTCTCGTTCTCGTGCCACCCCTCCGACGAGGCCTTCAGCGCATCGTAGTAGCCGGCCTTATGGCTGTCGACCATGCCCTCGACCGACACGTACCTGCCAATGTCAAAGCCACTCTGCTGCAGCAGCATGGCTGTGATGAGTCGGGATACGCGGCCGTTACCATCGGCGAAGGGATGGATGCAGAGGAAGTCAACGACAACGCACGCCGAGAGTGCAAGGGGGTTGATGATGCTGTCTTGCCGTGCCTCGCGATACGCCATGACGAGCTGTCCCATGGCATCTGGCGTCTCGCGCGCAGACACCGGAACGAAACGGACCGAGATGCGGCCGCTCGAATCGCGCTCCTGGATCCAGTTGTCCTCGCGCTTGTAGCTCCCCGCCTGGTCCGAGGTCGTCTGCAGGAGAAGCGCATGCAGATGGCGCACGTATTCCTCGGTGAAGCTCGCCGCCGAACCGGGGTCATAGATCTCCTGCAGGGCATTCCTGTAGCCAAGTATCTCCCGCTCACCATGGGTAGCTGGGGTTGCCTGGTTTTGCATGATCTCCCTGAGGCGTGACTTGGTCGTCACGATGCCCTCGATGGCGTTGCTGCCCCGTACCGACTCGATGATTGCGGCCTCACGCAGCTTCTCGAAAAGCCCCTCGTCAGCTTTCATGCGGAGAGCATTGCGAGCACGAAGGTCGAACAGCACGTTTGTCGCACCGGAGAGGCCTGCGGGTACGGCTCCCGACAAGAAGCGGTAGTCAAAGGAATGCATGGGTCAATTCTCCTCGCATGTCATTTACTGCATCATTTTAAATCAAAATGATGCAGTAAATGACAGGAGTGACGCAGCATGGGGCGACACTTGCCTAAGACGGCGCTTTGGTCTGCCGTCCTTTTTGACAAACTTTGCCTAAAGGGACGCAAAACTGCTCGAAAGCGGCGCAGATACGTCCTCTTGGACAAACTTTGTCAGAAGGGACGCCCCCACCTACCGGAGGTTGGCCCCGGCCTCTCGCACCCCCGCCTTCAGAGGGTGGATCTCAGACCCTACGCGCCGGCGGCTTCGCGGCCCTTCGCGAAGGCGTCGAGGTTGGCATCGATGGTCTTGGGCGGCACGCGGCGACGGATGGCATCCTCCCACTCGGCCACCTCGAAGGGCAGCGATGTGGAAAGGGCCCCCACCAGCACCACGTTGGTGGAGCGGGGGCTGCCCGCGGCGCGCGCGATCTCGCCGGCGTCGATGCGCACGGCGCCAATGGCGTCCAGGCGCTCGGCGGTGTCGGTGGGCATGTGGAAGTTGCCCACGTGCACCGAGACGGGCACGATCTGCTCGTCGTTGACGAACATGGTGCCGCCCTCGCGCAGGAACTGCTGGGCACGCAGGGCCTCGACGGCCTCGAAGGCCACCACGATGTCGGCGCAGCCGGGGTCGCAGACCATGGACTCGACCTTCTCGCCCACGCGCACGACGGTGGAGACGGACCCGCCGCGCTGACTCATGCCGTGGATCTCGGAGACCTTGACGTCCAGGCCGGCGTCGGCCGCGACCATGGCGAGCAGCTGGCCGGCGAGGATGGTGCCCTGGCCGCCCACGCCCACCAGCAGGATGGTCTTGGTGCCGTCGAGCGCGACCTTTGCGCCGCCCTCGGCGACGCCGTAGTTGGTGTTGATGTCATGCGGCATGACTTACGCCTCCTTGATGCAACCGAAGGGGCAGGCCTGGGCGCACTGGCCGCAGCCGATGCACTGGGTGGGGTCGATCACGGGGTGGCCGGTCTCGTCCTTGCCAAGCGCCGGGCAGCCAATGCGCACGCAGGTGCCGCAGCGGCGGCAGTCGCGAATGACGGGCATGGGCTTGCGCGAGCGGTCGATGAGGCGGCACGGGCTCTTGAAGATGATGACCGAGAGCTTGTCCTCGTGGCTGGTGGCGCTCTTGAGGGCGCGGCGGATGGCCATCATGTCCTGGGCGTCCACGACCTCGACCTCGTCCACGCCGATGGCCTCGCACAGCTTGACCAGGTCGAGCTGCTTGCCGGCCGGCACGTCGAGCGGGTTCACGCGGGCGGCCTGCTCGGCCAGGGTGACGCCGTTGACGGGGTTGCCCTGGGTGCCGGTCATGGCCGTGGTGCGGTTGTCGAGGATGCACAGCGTCCCCTTGCCGCCGTTGTACACGGTGCCGAGCAGGCTCGTGATGCCGGAGTGGGCGAAGGTGGAGTCGCCGATGACGCCCACCACCGGGCGGCCGGTGCGGTCGGGGACGCCCGCCAGCTCCATGCCGTGCGCCATGGAGAGCGACGCGCCCATGTCGATGACGGAGTCGACCGAGCGATACGGGGCGACGGCGCCCAGCGTGTAGCAGCCGATGTCGCCGGTGACGACGGCCTTCAGGCGGCGCAGCTCGCAGTAGACCAGGCGGTGCGGGCAGCCGGCGCAGAACGCGGGCGGACGCGGGGGCAGGCCCTCGGCGACGTCCAGGTGTGCGGGGTCGGCCACGCCAAAGGCGGCGCGGATGTGGGCGGGCATGACCTCGCCGGAGCGCGGCAGGCGACCGGCGGGCGGGTCGGCCACGGGCACGCCCAGGGCGCGGACGCGCGTCTCGAGGTACGGGGTGGCCTCCTCGACCACGTAGACCTTGTCGACGCAGGCCGCGAAGGCGGCGAGCTTGGCGGGCGGCAGCGGCCAGGTCACGCCCAGCTTGAGCACGGACGCGTTGGGCAGGGCCTCGCGCACGTGCACGTAGAGGGCGCCGGCGCAGATGATGCCGATGCTCGTGTCGCGCATCTCGACGCGGTTGAGCGGGGTCTCCTCGGCCCAGGCGACCAGCGCGTCCTCGCGGTCGTTGGCGGCGAGCGTGCGGCGCACGGCGTTGGCCGGCATCATGACGTACTTCTCGGGGTGGCTCTCGTAGGCGCGCGGCTCGAGCTCGGTGCGCTCGCCCACCACGTCGACCAGGGTCTTGGTGTGCGCGATGCGCATGGTCTCGTGGAGCATGACGAGCGTGTCGAACTGCTCGGAGATGTCGAAGGCCTGCTGGGCCATCTCGTAGGCCTCCTGGCTGTCGGCCGGGTCCAGGCACGGGATGCGCCCGAAGGCCGCGTAGTGGCGGGAGTCCTGCTCGTTCTGGCTGGAGTAGCAGCTGGGGTCGTCGGCGGCAAGCAGCACCAGGCCGGCGTTGGTGCCGGTGTTGGCGGCGCTCATGAAGGGGTCGGCGGCCACGTTGACGCCCACGTGCTTCATGGTGACCAGGCTGCGCACGCCTCCCATGGCGGCACCCAGGCCCACCTCGAGCGCGACCTTCTCGTTGGGGGCCCACTCGGCGTAGACGCCCTCCTTGGTGACGAAGTTCTCGAGCGTCTCGGTGGACGGGGTGCCCGGATAGGCCACGCCCACGGCGACGCCGGCCTCCCACGCGCCCTGCGCGATGGCCTCGTTGCCCGAAAGCAGCTGTTTGCTCATGTCGTTCCCTCTCTCTTCCCCCATGGGGGGCACTCCCCTGGCGGGGATTCTATGCCTGGTTCTCGCGGTCGACGAGGTCGGTCGCCCCGTAGCGCTCGCGCAGCAGCGGCTTCTCGATCTTGCCGGTGGGGTTGCGCGGCACCTCGGCAAAGATGATCTTGCGCGGGCGCTTGTAGCGCGGCAGGTCAAGGCAGAAGTCCTGGATGTCCTGCTCGGTGACGTCGGTGGGGTTGCCGTCGCCGTCCAGGTGGTTGGGCTTGAGCTGGATGATGGCGCAGCTCACCTCGCCCAGGCGCTCGTCGGGGATGCCGATGACCGCCACGTCCTGGATGGCCGGGTAGCCCGCCAGGAAGTCCTCGATCTGGACGGGGTAGATGTTCTCGCCGCCCATGATGATGACGTCCTTCTTGCGATCGACCAGCCAGATGAAGCCGTCCTCGTCGACGCGGGCCATGTCGCCGGTGAGCAGCCACCCGTCGCGCAGCGACTCCGCGGTGGCCTTCTCGTCGTTGTAGTAGCAGCGCATGACGCCGGGGCCCTTGACCCACAGCTCGCCCGTCTCGCCCTGCGGGACCTCGGCGCCGTCCTCGGAGCAGACCTTGCACTCCCAGCGGTAGCCGGGCACGCCGATGGCGCCCACGTGGTCGATGTTCTCGAGGCCCAGGTGCACGCAGCCGGGGCCGGTGCTCTCGGACAGGCCGTAGTTGGTGTCGTAGCTGTGGTGGGGGAAGACCTCCTTCCACCTGCGGATGAGGCTCTTGGGCACGGGCTGGGCGCCAATGTGCATGAGGCGCCACTGGTCAAGCTGGTAGTCGTTGAGGTTGACCTCGCCGCTCTCGATGGCGGTGAGGATGTCCTGGGCCCAGGGCACGAGCAGCCACACGTTGGTGCAGCCCTCGTTGCTCACGGCCTCGAGGATGGACTTGGGCGAGACGCCGCGCAGAAGCACCGCACGGCCGCCGGTGTACAGCGAGCCCATCCAGTGGAACTTGGCGCCGGTGTGGTAGAGCGGCGGGATGCACAGGAAGACGTCGTCGTGGACGGTCTCGTGGTGGCGGGCCTCCATCTCGGCGGCCTGCGCGAGCGACAGGTGCGGGTGCAGGATGGCCTTGGGGAAGCCGGTGGTGCCGCTGGAGTAGTAGATGGCGCCGTCCTCGTCGAGCGAGATGGGGATGCGCGGGTCGTTGCTGGGACAGTTGCACGACAGCTCGAAGTAGTCCTCGGCGAAGTCGGGGCAGTCGCCGCCCACGAAGAAGAGCAGGCGGTTGCGCGAGATGGGGCCAAGGCGGTCCTCCACGCGGCTGGTGAACTCGGGCCCAAAGATGAGGACGTCCACCTCGGCCTTGTTCACGCAGTACTGGATCTCGGCGCCGGTGTAGCGGAAGTTGAGCGGCACGGCCACGGCACCGGTCTTGAGGACGCCAAAGTAGATGGGCAGCCACTCC
>SUUD01000069.1 GCA_015062715.1 Olsenella sp.
ACCGACACATTCCGCTCCAGCTCGGAATGTGTCGGTCCTCCGGCCCCCGACACGCACCCCCCCGTGGCTACTGGGACTCCCACACGATGCGGTAGGGCAGGCTGTCGTCGTGATAGAAGGTCTCGCGCACGAGCGCCGCCCGGACCACGGGCGCGGCCTCGCCGGAAACCCCTCGCACCCGGATGGTGCCCGGGTCAAGCACCATGCAGAAGAAGGCGATGGCGCGGCCCAGCGCGTCATGGCGGTCCTCGGCCGCCAGGGTCGCGTCGGCCCAGATCTCGTCGAGCGTGCGCCCGGGGTCGTCCATGCCGCCGGCGACAAGGAAGGTCCCCAGCCCACCGACAGACGGCCCTGTCAGCACCTCTCGCCCGTCGGCGACGAGGCGCGCGGCAAAGCGTCCGTCCGCGTGCTCGACGACAAGCTCGCACGAGCCGTCGTCACCGGCGCCAAGCGCCTTGGCAAAGCCGCGGTACCCGCGAAGGCCGCAAGCGGCCGCGCCGAGAAACGCCCCCTCATAGCCAAGCCCCGTGGCGCGCACCTGCGTGCGGCACCCCGGCCGCAGGCGCTCCAGCTCGGCCATGAGCGGCCCGCGGTAGCGGTCGAACAGAAGCGAGATGCCGCCACCGAGGATAACGACGGCCGGGTCGAGCACGCTGCAGGCGTTGGCGATGGCACGGCCCAGGTAGCGACCCTCGAGCTCGAGGGCGGCAAGCGCCGGCCCCTCTCCCCTGTCGGCCGCCTCGGCGATCTCGCGTCCGCCCACGGGCCTGCCGTCGACCTCTGCCGGCCCGCCCAGCTCGGCGTAGTTCTGCGCCAAGGCCGGGCCACTCGCGTACATCTCGAGCGGGCCCAGCTCGTTGCCCGAGAGCGACGGGCGCCCGCCCGGCGTGCAGATGGTCAGGCCCATCTCCCCCGAGAGGTAGCGGGCCCCGTAGAAGAGCTCGCCGTCGAGGAAGACTCCGCCCCCCACGCCCGAGCTCACCGTCATGTAGAGGAAGTCACGCTCGCCGCGCGCGCCGCCAAAATAGCTCTCGGCCAGCACGCAGGCGTTGCAGTCGTTGTCGCCAAAGAAGGGGACGTCGAGCGCCTCGCCCAGCAGCTGGCAGATGGGAAGGTCGTGCACGTCGAGGTAGTCGGAGTCGATCCAGATGCCCTCGACCGGGTCGGCGAAGGCCGGGATGGTGATGCCACCCACGACTACGCGCGCCGCCTCCTCGGGATGGTCGGCCATGACGTCGGCACAGGCATCGACCAGCTGGCTCACGATGCCCTCGGGCGAGACGTCGGTCCACTCGCGACGCTCGCAGCACAGGACGTTGCCCTCGAAGTCGACGATGCCCGGCATGTACTTGGACCCACCGATGTCGATGGTGAGAATGGCGGGCGTTTGATCGGTCATGGTTTCCCCTGTCTACAAGGCGCTGGCTACTGATAACGCTGTTCGCGTTGGGCCATCTCCTCGGGCTCGGTGCTCGCTACGCTCGCTCATTCGCTGCGCTCATGACTCGCCCTTGGGAGATGGCCCAACGCGAGCGTCGCCTTCGCATCAGTCGCTATACGCCGGCTCCATGATATCGTCGAGCGCGCCGACCTTTGGCTGCGTGAGGTCGATTCCCAGGCGCTCGGCCATGAGGACGGCGATGACCTGCAGCGGAATCAGATACTCGAGCACGTTGACGAACTCGACGTCGCCGGACTGGATGACCAGGGCGTCATCCACTCGCTCCTGCAGGCCGGACTGCACGACCACGCGATTCTTGCAATAGGGCTCGATCGCACGGGCGAGCCTGCCCATGCGGTCGCGCTCGGGGCCGGCCTCCGCCGACAGGAACACGCACAGGTCGTCGGCATGCAGCGCACGGAAGGGGCCGTGGAGGGTCTCCTCCAGCTCGAAGGCGTAGGTCGGACGCTCGTGGGTCTCGTAGGACTTGAGCGCGCCCTCCTGCACGGTGCCATAGTTCGAGCCGTAGCCGACGAGGAAGAACTGAGGCGCGGCCATGAGGCGCCCCTCGTTCTCCTCAAACCACGCGCGGCTTGCCTCGATGGTGGCCGCGACGTTGTCGGGGACGGCCTCGAGCGCGGCCATGAGCCGCCCATACTCGTCGGCACCAATGCGGCCCAGCTCACGCGCGGCCTCGACCATGCTCGTGAGCACCAGGTAGAGCGCCATGGTCTGGTTCTTGGTTGCGGCGATGGAGCGCTCGGGGGCGCCGGGCTTGGGGAGGACCACGTCGCACTCGCGGGCCAGGACGCCCTGGGGGTTGAGGGTGGTGCAGACCGTCGCCACGCCCAGCTCGTGGGCGCGCCTCGCGGCGTCCACCTGCCCCTTGGAATGGCCCGTCTCGGCCGGGCACACCAACATGATCTCCCGCGGGTCGAGACGCCCCGACGCGTCGAACCCCGCATGGTTGTGGAAGACGGCCGCGGGAATGGACTCCGCGTTCACGCCCAGCAGGCGCTCGGCGGCGAAGCGCAGCGTGATGCCCGCATAGTAGGGAGAGCCGTTGCCCACGAAGAGCAGGCGCGAGGGCCTGCGCTCGCGCACGAGGCCGGCCATGCCGCCCGACCACGCCGCGCGCGTGTCCCAGAGCTCCCTCAGCAGCGCGGGCTGCTCCTCGACCTCCGCCATGGCCTGCCTGATGTCACCCATGGAACCCCCTCAAAGATGGAACGCCTTTCCCCGGGAGCAACACCTCATTCGCCCACAAAGTAAGCTGAATTAGGTTCAGTATACCAACGAGTCAACAAGTTGGCTGTATTATTAGGCCACTATTCGCCAGCCGTCACAAGGGGGCGCCCATGGCAGACATGAACCCGATCCTGCGCAACATCTACGAGCAGCCCGCGGAGCTCGAGCGGGTCCTCAACGACCTCACGGGGCCAAAGCTCGACCAGCTGCGAGACATAGCACGCCAGATGTCGCTCGCCGGCGAGTTGGTCCTCACCTCCATGGGCAGCGCGCTCTACTCGCTCATGCCCATGTACGAGGAGCTTCGCGAGCGCGGGTACCGCAACGTCTCGCTCGAGGAGACCGGGGACGTCATCCGCCATCCCGAGCGCATGAGCCGCAACGCGCTCTACGTGCTCATGTCGCGCTCCGGCGAGAGCCGCGAGGTCGCGGACTTCGCCGTCTGGTGCCGCGAGCACGGCTACAGCACGCTGGCCATCACCATGACGCCCACCTCGACCATGGCGACCAACGCGACGATCATGCTGCACGACATCTCGACCTACGACGAGATCGTCTGCATCAAGGCCTACTCGACCATGGCGCTCACGGGGCTGCTCCTCGTCGAGATGATGGACGGCCGCGACCGTCCGGACGCCACCCTCATGGCCAACCTGCATGCGGCCTTCGACTGGATGGAGCAGAACAAGGAGTCCATCCTGGCGCAGCTCGAGGCCGTGCCCTTCCTTGCCCAGGCACACGGCTTCTACTGCCTCTCGCGCAGCTACGGCATCAACATGATGCGCAGCGCCTCGCTCTGGCTCGAGGAGACGGCCAAGACGCCGGCAAACGTCATGAGCATCGACAACTTCTACCACGGTCCCATGGAGGTCATCCGCAGCCATGCAATCGTCAAGGCCGTGACCTGCCCCATCCTGTTCGACGTCCAGCCCGACGAGCGCTCGCGCATGATCTGGGACTACGTCAACCAGGCGGTGCCCGACTCGCTCTACTTCGGCCCTGCCGGGTCCGACATGCCGGGCGGCGCCCGCTTCGAGATTCCCGAGCTCGGCCTCACGGGCGGCTGGACCATGATCGTGGCCGCCCTTTGGTTCCAGCTGCTCTCCTACCAGGTTGCCGTCGCCAACGGCATCGAGCCGGGCTTCTTCTACGAGGAGGGGTGGATCGTCAAATGAGCGCCCCCGACCTCGTCGCCGGCATCGACATCGGCGGCACCAACGTCAAGGCGGGCATCGTCGACCTCGCCACCAACCACGTGCTCGCCTCCTGCGACTTCCCCACGCCCCATGACACCGAGGAGGCCTTCCTGGGCAGCCTTGCCGGCGCCGTCTCCGAGCTCTCGCGCACGGCCGGCGCCCCGTGGGCCGCGGGCATCTCCATCGGCAGCTACGTCTTTGGCGACGGCTCGATCGACGGCATGAGCTCGTTCGTCCCCTTCCTCACCCACGGCTACCCCCTCGCGGAGAAGATCACCGGCGCGCTTGGCCTGCCCGTGCGCGTGGACAACGACGCGCGCCTCATCTGCCTGGCAGAGGCGCGCGACGGCGCCGGCCAGGGTTTCTCGCGCGTGCTCACCCTCACGCTGGGCACCGGCGTGGGCGTGGGCCTGTGCGAGGACGGCCACCCCTTCGGCGGCGAGCCCTTCATCCACCTTGCGGGGCACGTCAAGGTCCGCACCGGGGGCGAGTACCCATGCCTGGATTCCGACCCCTGCTACTGCGGCATGCAGGGCTGCTTCGAGTCGACCTGCTCGGGCACGTCCCTGCAGAAGTACGTGCACGACCAGCTCGGAGAAGACGTCTCCAACGCCCAGGCCTTCGAGCGCGCGGCCGGCGGAGACGAGCGTGCCGCCGCGGTCGTGGACTGGTACCTCGACATGCTCGCCCGCGCCCTCAACCAGTACGTCTACCTCTACTGCCCGGACGTGATCGTCATGGGCGGCGGCGTGGCCAAGGGCCTGAAGGCGTACGAGGACAAGCTCAACGAGATGCTGGTCGCCGAGGTCTACGAGGGCCAGCGGACCGTCGTACGCATCACCGATCTAAAGGAGGATTCCGGCATCTTGGGAGCCGCATCCCTCTTCGCATGAACTGGTCGGTCCTGTCGAACGTGAGCGAACATCCCGCAGCCGCGTTCTTTGCGGCGAGGACGTGAGCGATGTTCGACAGGCCGACACCCGATAACGAGATGGAGGACCAGCATGTCCAAGCCCACCATGGTCGACTACGTTCGCGAGACTCCGGCCGTCGTGGCCAGTCAGCTCGAGGGAGACTTCACCAGGCCCCTGGTCGACGCCTTCTGCGCCGGCAACTACAGCCACGTTCGCATCGTGGCCTGCGGCAGCTCGCGCAACGCCTCGCTCATTGCCCGCCCCTACCTGCGGCGCGTCCTGGGCAGGGAGGTCATGGTCACCGAGCCCTACACCTTCTGCACCTACGAGCACGAGCTGCCCACCGACGAGTTCTGCTTCGTGGTCTCGCAGAGCGGCTACTCCACGAACGCCCTGGCAGCCCTCGCCACCATCCGCGCCGCCGGGCGCACCGCCATCGGCGTGACGGGCGACCCCGCAAGCGACTTCAAGGAGGCGGCCGACGTGATTGTCGCCTATGGCGTCGGCGAGGAGCAGGTGGGCTACGTCACCAAGGGCGTCACCTCGTTCGCCACCTTCCTCATGCTCTTTGGCGCCGAGGTGGCCGCGCGCGAGGGCAGGCTCGACCTTGCGCGGGCCCATGCGGACCTTCGCGCGATGCTCTGCCAGTTCGAGCTGGTGGAGGCCCAGGTGCCCGCCCTCATCTCGAGCCGCTACAAGGAGCTCTCCAGCATGGAGCGCATCTTCCTGGTCGGGGCGGGGACGAACTACGGCGTGGCCTGCGAGGGCGCCCTCAAGTTCGCCGAGTGCCTGCAGGTGCCCGCCCAGGCGCTCGAGCTCGAGGAGTACCTGCACGGCCCCAACCTGCAGCTCTCCCCCGACTACACGATCTTCCTCATCGCCGTGGGCGAGCGGTCGTGGGGGCGCTCCCGCGAGATCCTCGAGGCGACGCGCCTCGTGACCGACCGCGTCTTCGTCGTCACGGACTGCCCGGATCTCGAGGCGGACGTCCGGCTGGAGCCCTGCGGGGACGAGCTCATGGCGCCGGTCGCCGCGCTGCCCCTCTTCCAGATGGCGGCCTGGCAGCTCACGGAGGACAAGCACCTCTGGCACAAGCACCCCCTCGTGGCGCAGTTCGACGCCAAGCTCAGCGGAAAGTCCGAGAACTACGTGGACAAGGAAGTCCTGTAGGAGCGCGTGTCGGGGGCCGGAGGCACGACACATCGTTTGCGATGTGTCGTGCCTCCGGCCCCCGACACGCGCTCCTACCCTTCTTCAGGATGTAAGTCAAGCAGTTCTCGGGGGACGTCACCCATATGGCTGTCCACCATGGCATTTCACACTTTCTCAACAGCTACTACACAACTTTTGCGACAGTTCTACATTTGCGCAGGATTGCCGTTCGCCGATTACGCACAAGTTGGCTAGTCATTTAGACCACTTTGCTGTATGCTTCACAATTAGTTCTATTAGATGCCGGATTCGGGCGATGCGGCATCGAGCAAGAGGAAGTGTTGTCCGCAAGGAAAGGGGAGACAATGGCAGAGCACAATGCCACCTTGGAGGGCATGGAACGGCACCTTGGCCTTTCCACCGCCATCGCACTTGGCGTCGGAACCACGGTTGGTTCCGGCATCTTCACCTCCGTGGGCGAGGTCGCCGGCACCGCCGGCACGCCCATGCTCACGATCATCGCGTTCCTGCTCGGCGGTCTCATCATGATTCCGCAGAACCTGGTCTACGCCGAGTACGCCTCCGCGTACTCCGAGGACGGCGGTCAGTTCGTGTACTTCCGCGAGGCTGGCTGGCCCTTCATGGCCATGTTCTTCATCTGGTCCTGCTGGTGGGCCACCGACCCGGTCGGCATCGCCACGATGACCCTCACGGTCGCCAACAACATCGCCTACTTCACCGGCTGGGGCGACATGACCGTCCGTATCGTCGGCTGCGTCCTCATCATCTTCTTCACCTGGCTGCACATGTGCCACAAGCACGCCGGCGCCAAGTGGCAGGACTTCATCACGGCCGTCAAGATCGTGCCGTTCCTGATCCTGGCCATCGTCGGCCTGTTCTTCATCAAGGGCGGCAACTTCGGCCTCGAGATCGCCGGCTCCGCTGGCGCCTCTGGCGACATCGTCACCGCGCTGATCGCTGGCGTCGCAGCCACCACCTGGAGCTACGACGGCATGCAGACCTGCGTCACCATGGGCGGCGAGATCAAGGATCCCGAGAAGAACATGCCCATCGCCCTCATCGGCACCGTCCTGGTCGTCACCCTTCTCTACGTCATGCTCACCACCGCCGCTGTCGGCATGACCGACATCAACGTCCTCTCTGGCGCTGACGCTCCCATCGCGACCGCGTTCGAGGCGATCATGGGCAAGACCTCAGGCACCGTCGCGGCACTCCTCGCCGTCGTCGTCGTCACCGGCTCCCTGTCCTCCCTCATCATGTTCCAGGCCCGTGGCGAGATGAAGGCAGCCCAGGAGGGCTACTGGTGGCGTAGCTGGGGCAAGATCGACCCCAAGTACGACTCCCCCGTCGTCTCCATGCTCTGGCAGTCCGGCTTCGCCCTGATCCTGGTCTTCCTGACCACCATCCAGGACCTGCTCGGCATCTTCACCTTCATCTGCCTCGTTCGTAACGCCCTCCTGTTCTGCGCCTGGTTCCCGCTGCAGAAGAAGGAGAACTACAAGCCCACGTTCAAGGCTCCTGCCGGCGCCCTCATGGCCATCCTGGCCATCGTGCCCTCCGCCATCCTGGCCTACGGCGAGCTGGGTGGCATCCTCTCCGGCGAGACCCCGCTCTTCAGCTGGAACCCCATTTCCGCTGGCCTGCTGGTCATCGTTTCTGCCATCCCGTTCTTCTTCTACTTCAAGAAGACCAACGCCGATATCATCGAGGAGGCCGAGCGCAAGCGTAACGCCGCCATCTTCGGCGAGTAAAGCCTTCGCCCGCTGCGTCATCTGTCTGACGTGAACTGACATAGGCCGCCCGGTCTCGAACCAGAGCCGGGCGGCCTTGTTCTATGCTAGACAGGGAAGCAATGTCTCACCGGGTGACCTCCGTCGCCCACAAGCAGAAGGGAGGCGAGGCCCATGCTCCAGAACCGCCTCACCACCAGCGAAGTCCTCGAGTGGTGCTCCATCCCCTGGCAGGACCTCAAGGACTACGACCTCAAGACCAAGCTCGCCGTCTACCGTGAGAAGCGCGACATGATGGTCGCCATCGGCAACATGATGGCCGAGGAGGTCATCGCCAACAACGAGGCCGGCCTGCCCACCAAGTGGGTCCTGCCCGCCGGCCCCACCGACGAGTACGACATCTTCACGCGCCGTGTCAACGAGGAGCGCATCGACTGCACCAACCTGTGGGTCTTCCACATGGACGAGTTCCTCGACTGGCAGGGTCGCCCCTACCCCGTGGCCGACACCTACGAGAGCCTCGAGGGCACCATGCTGGCCTGCTTCTACGACAAGATCGACGAGGAGCTGCGCCCGCCCGAGGACCATCGCATCTGGCCGCGCATCTACAACCTTGACGCCGCCGATGCCAAGTGCGACGAGCTGGGCGGCATCGACACCGTGTGGGCTGGCATCGGCGCCACGGGCCTCGTGGCCTTCAACGAGGCGCCCCGTAGCTTCTGCCAGCACCTCACCGTCGAGGAGTACGCTGCCTCCAAGACCCACATCGGCGTGCTCAACGACGACACCATGGTCGCCCTCTCCGAGCGATCCTTCGGTGGCTGCCTCGACCGTGTCCCGCCCATGTACATCACCATCGGCTTCCACATCATCTGCTCGGCCAAGCGTGCCGTCTACATGGTGGCC
>SUUD01000070.1 GCA_015062715.1 Olsenella sp.
CGAGGGGCCATTCGTAGCGCTGGAGGGCATGGACCGTCTCCTGGGCGTTCGTGAGCTGTCCGCGCATCCATGCGATCGTGCGGGCCTCCTCCTCGTACCATGTGGGCGTGGACTGGAGCGACTTGATGTGGGCGGTGGCCTGGTCGACGTAGCTGTCCAGCTCGTCCATGCGCCGCTCGTCCTTGGGGCCAAAGGTGCCGATGCCGCTCGTGAACGCGGTGGGTATGACGACGATGGCCAAGAAGGTCGCGATTCCGATGAGGAGGGCAGGGAGAAATCTTCCAGTCATACTGTTGACGACACCTGTCACCAAGAACGCGATGAGGTACGGCATGCAGCCGTTGCCGACCATGAGGAACTTGATCAGCGGGTTGTTGGACCTCTGGCCAACCGAGCTGGCCCTTCGGCGCAGGTCCTGGAGCTCGGCCTGCGCGCGCGCGAGTTGCCGCTGCACGCCTTCAAGCTCGCCTGCGACCTGCTCTCTGTGGGAGGAGAGGCGATCCTTGTTGCGGGTCGTGCGCTCGGGAATCTCGGTCCCGAGGCGCGCCTCGTCCCTGCGGCCCCTCGCAAGAGTCTTGGCAACGCCGTCGCGCTTGACCAGCTCGTCCACGAGGACGAAGGCGTCCTCGGCCTGGGGAAGGGGCGTCAGGGGAAGCCGCTCGTCATGGAAGTAGCGGTCGACGAGGTCCTGCCACTCGCCGTAAGCGAGCGGGCCGTCCTGCCCTTCCGCTACGGTTACGAGGTCGACGCAGTCTTGCGCCGTCCGCAGCACGCCGCTCGCGTACTGGACCTCGACCTGCTCTTCGGTGAAGGGCGGCACGCCAGGCAGGGCCCCAAGCTGCTTCTCGAGGACGCCCGCCTGATAGACGAACGCGTTGTCCTGCGCCACCTGCCGCAGCTGCGCGGCAAGGCGCTGCCGTTCCTGGACGGTCGCCATGCTTTCCTCCCCGGATCATATGCAAGTCCAGTGGGGATTATATGCCTGTCCCGGGCCCGGGACTAGCGTCTGCGCTCGGCCATCTCGCCCGAGCGGTACGCCTCCAGCAGGGCCTCGAGGTCGGCAATCTGCCTGCGGATCTTCACGCCGTCGTCGGTGTCGGCCACGCGCAGCTGCGCCTTCGCGTGCTCGAAGCGGTCGGTCTCGCTCACGATGTCGGCGTTGAGGTCGAGCGCGTCCTCGATCGAGCCAAAGGGGCGGTGCGCCTTGAGGCGCAGGCCGTGCGGGTCGGAGATGAGCGTGTAGCCGGCGATGCCGGTGGTGTTGTGGTAGGCCTCGCAGAAGCCGCCGTCGATGACGATGACGATGCCGCCGGCCTTGAGCGGGCTCTCGCCCTTGATGGCGCGCACCGGCTTGTGGCCGTTGATGATGTGGCAGTGCTCGCCCTCGAGCCCGAACTCGGCGAGGACGTGCCGGCACGCGGCGGGGTCCTCGTTGAGGCGGAAGTAGGCGTCCTGCGGCTCGTTCCAGGAGGTCTTGTCGGGGATGAAGGCGCGCTCGAAGGTCTTGACCACACGTCCGGCGAACGGCGAGCTCCAGCCGCACCACAGGTACCACATCCAGTCGAGGGCCTCCTGGTCGCCGGTGCGCCACGCGCGGCGGGCGATGCGCTCGCAGAAGTCGAGGTAGGCCTTGCCCGCGAGCGGCCCCTCGGGCGTCTCGACCACGCGCAGCGACCCGTCCTCCTCGAGCGGCACGCAGCCATGGAACAGCAGGTTGCCGTTGTGGACGAGGTAGGTCGAGCCGTGGTCGTACATGAAGGCGGCGTGGCGGTGCAGGCGGTCGGACTCGGCAAACGACTCGACGAGGTCGTCCATGATCGCGCGCTCCTCCTCGGAGAGCGCGTAGGGGTCGGCCGGGTCGAGGGTGGGGAAGTCCACGCTCGAGAGCGGCCAGGTCACGCCGTCGACCACGACGGTGCCGGCGGCGAGGTCCATCTTGTCGAGCAGCAGGCGACCTTCCATGCGCAGCTCGGGGTGGCGCATGATGAGCTGACCCTCGAGCTTGAACAGGATGACGTCGATGGCGCGCTCGGCGCGGCTGATGGCGTTCTTGCCGGCGCCGCCGAAGGCGCCGTGGACCTGGTCGCCGCCCACCGGGCGGGCGCCCACCTGGCCGTAGGTGCGCTCGGCGAAGCGATAGAGCCTGCGCAGGGGCACGCCGTAGCCGCTCTCGAGGATGTTGAGGGTGCCGTAGCGCACGCAGGTGCGCACGACCGTGGCGATGCAGACCTCGCTGCCGCAGGCGGCGCCCAGCCAGGCCATGTCGTGGTTGCCCCACTGGATGTCGAGGCGGGGGTAGAGCGCCAGCCGGTCGAGGATGCGGTCTCCCTTGGCGCCGCGGTCGAAGATGTCGCCCACGATGTGCAGGCGGTCGACGGCGAGCCGCTTGATGAGGGCCGAGAGGCTCTCGATGAAGTCGTCGGCCGCGCCCTCCTCGATGATGGACTCGATGATGCGCACGTGGTACTCGTGGCGGCTCGTCTCGCCCACCGACGAGGCGCGCAGCAGCTCGTCGATGATGTAGGCGTAGGCCTCGGGCATGGCCTTGCGCACCTTCGAGCGCGTGTAGAAGCCCGAGAGGTAGCGCGCGAGCCGCACCAGGCGGAAGAGGGTCTGGTAGTACCAGCTGGGGTTGGGGACGCCCTCGCCCTTGAGGCGGATGAGCTTCTCGCGGGGGTAGTAGATGAGGGTGCAGAGGTCGTCCTGCTCGCGCGGGGTGAGCTCGCCGGCGAAGGTGGCGCGCACGCGCTCGCGCACGACGCCCGAACAGTTGTTGAGGATGTGCAGGAAGGCCTCGTACTCGCCGTGGATGTCGCTCATGAAGTGCTCGGTGCCCTTGGGCAGGTTGAGGATGGCCTTGAGGTTGATGACCTCGGTGTAGGCGGCCTGGATCGTGGGGAACTTCTCGGAAAGGAGCTCGAGGTAGCGACGGTCGGGCGTGGGGGTGGACATGCTGCCTCCCTAGGGCGATGGATGCGCGCGATTGGTTTATCTCGGTTCCCAATTATGCACCAGTTGCAACGCGGGTCCCTGTCGCCAGGCGATAAAAAAGCGCGGGCGCATATGTGCCGGGCGTGGCTGGCCGGAGCTGCCTGTGGGGTTGGCCCTGGGTACCCATGCGGCTGGCCGTTATGCCAAAATCATGAGAGTCGGCTGCATGGTGCGCGCGAATGAGAGGCGGGCATGGGGGTCAGGTTACTCGAGGGGTCCGGCGGGGCGTCGGCGTCCGTCATCTACCTGCTCAACTTTGAGGGGGATGACGTCGGGCAGATCCTTGCCGGCGCAGCTGGCCTGCGCTCCACGCTGGTGGTCGTGCCCGTCGAGCGCTGGGACGAGCAGATGAGCCCTTGGCCTGCGGAGTCCCCCTATGGCAAGGGGGCCTGCTTCCCGGGAGGGGCGCCGTCGTTCATCGACGAGCTCCTGGGCCGGGTGATGCCCGAGGCCGAGGCGCAGCTTGGCCTGCGCTCTCCCGTGCGCGCGCTGGCGGGCTACTCGCTTGCGGGGCTCTTCGCGCTGTGGGCGCTCGCGAGCCGCCCGGACGCGCTCACGGGTGCGGCCAGCTGCTCGGGGTCGCTGTGGTATCCAGGCTGGACCACGTGGCTTGAAGAGAACGCGCCGCAGCTTGCGGGCCATGCCGCCTACCTCTCGCTGGGCTCTCGCGAGAGCCGTGTCAAGAATCCGCTCGTGGCCAAGGTGGGGGAGTGCACCGACCGGACGGCGGGGCTGCTGCGCGCGCTCGGCGCCGAGGTGCTCCACGAGGCAAACCCCGGCGGCCACTTCACCGACGTTCCCGGGCGCATCTCCCGTGGCCTGGCGTCCCTCGACGCTTTGCTCGTATCGTGCAGGGACGCCGGCTAGGGGCGCCGCCTGCGGCCGACGTGCTAGAATGCCGACCCAGAGCCGTGATGGGGACGCGTCCCCCAAGGCAGCGCGGATCACAGAGAGCTGGGCAGCTGAGAGCCAGCATCCGCGTCTTGGGGGGTATCACCCCGGAGCTGCGGCCCCAAAGGGCACCCGTGCCCGAGTAGGCGCCGCCGGAGTGGCCGCCGACACAGGCCAGCCGAGTACTGCGGACATCCCGCACGCTGGGTGGTGACAAGCGAAACGCACGCGAGGCGCTTCGTCCCAGCATGGAGGGACGGGCGCCTCGTTTGGTGTCCGGGGAGCGGCCCCACGGGGCCGAGAAGGAGCGAGAAGGTGGCAAACGAGTACAAGGACACGATGAACCTGCCCAAGACCGAGTTCCCCATGAGGGCCGGCCTTCCGCAGAGCGAGCCCAAGCGCCGCGCCGCATGGGACGAGGCGGGCGTCTACGAGCTCGCGCTCAAGAAGAACGCCGGGCACGAGCGCTTCGTTCTGCACGACGGCCCCCCGTACGCCAACGGCCCCATCCACCTGGGCCACGCGCAGAACAAGATCTCGAAGGACATCATCAACCGCTACTGGATCATGCAGGGCCGCGAGGTGCCGTACGTCCCGGGCTGGGACTGCCACGGCCTGCCCATCGAGAACAAGGTCGAGAACATGGTGGGCGGCGACAAGTTCCGCCAGCTCCCCACCGAGAAGATCCGCGAGCTCTGCCGCAAGATGGCGGTCGAGCAGGTCGACACCCAGCGCCAGGGCTTCAAGCGCCTGGGCGTGCTCGGCGAGTGGGACAACCCCTACCTCACCTACACCAACGACTACGACGCCACCGACATCGAGATCTTCAAGGCCATCTATGACACGGGCGCCATCTACCGCGGCCGCAAGCCGGTCCACTGGTGCAGCCACTGCCACACCGCCCTGGCCGAGGCCGAGATCGAGTACGGCGACGAGGTGTCGCCGGCCATCTTCGTGCGCTTCGAGATGACCACCACCCCGGCCGGCCTCGAGGCCTGGGAGGGCAGGCTCAACGTGGCCATCTGGACCACCACGCCCTGGACGCTGCCCGCCGACGACGCCGTGATCCTGCACCCCGAGGCCTCCTACGTGGCCGTCGAGCACGACGGCCTTGCCTATGTCTTTGGCGAGACCCTCTGGGAGAGGTGCGCCGCCAAGTTCGGCTGGGACGACGTCGCGCTCGTGTGCGGCGCGGACGGCGAGGTCTGGCGCGCGACCGGCACCGAGCTCGCCGGCAACCGCTACAAGCAGCCCATCTTCGGCGACCAGGGCGAGGAGGGCGTGTTCATCTACGCCGACTACGTCACCCTCGAGGACGGCACCGGCATCGTCCACTCCGCGCCCGGCCACGGCGTCGACGACTACCTCGCCGGCATGCAGTTCGGCGTGCCCGTGGTCATGCCCGTCGACGATGACGGCCGCTTCTTTGTGGGCGACACCATGGGCACCGGCGGCCCTTGGGGCGGCATGGAGGTCAACGAGGCCAACCCGCACATCATCGAGTGGCTCCGCGAGCGCGGCACGCTCATCATGCACGAGGACATCAGCCACAGCTACCCGCACTGCTGGCGCTGCAAGAACCCCGTCATCTTCCGCGCCACCAGCCAGTGGTTCGTCTCCATGGACCAGACCGACCTGCGCGGCAAGGCGCTCGACGAGCTCAAGGGCGTGCGCTTCTTCCCGGCCAACGCGGTCAACCGCATCTCGAGCATGGTCGAGGGCCGTCCCGACTGGTGCATCTCGCGCCAGCGCAACTGGGGCGTGCCCATCCCGGCCTTCACCTGCCAGGACTGCGGCGAGTCGGTCATGAACGACGACACCCTCGACGCCGTGATCGAGCTGTTCCGCGAGAAGGGCTCCGACGCCTGGTTCACCGACGATCCCGCCAGCTACCTGGGCGACGCCTGCACCTGCCCCAAGTGCGGCGGCCACAACCTCAAGCCCGACCGTGACATCCTCGACGTGTGGTGGGACTCCGGCGTGAGCCACACCGCCGTCTGCCGCCACCGTGGCCTGGGCTTCCCGGCCGACGTCTACCTCGAGGGCTCCGACCAGCACCGCGGCTGGTTCATGTCCGCCCTCATGACGAGCGTGGGCGCCTACGGGCAGGCCCCGTACAAGGCGGTCATCTCGCAGGGCTTCACGCTGGACGGCCAGGGCCGCAAGATGAGCAAGTCGCTCGGCAACGTCATCGACCCCAACGCCGAGTGCGACAAGCGCGGCGCAGACATCCTGCGCCTGTGGGTCTCGTCGGTCGACACCTCCAACGACGTCCCCTGCGACGGCAAGATCCTCGACCAGGTGGGCGACGCCTACCGCAAGATCCGCAACACCATCCGCTTCCTGCTGGGCGAGCTCGAGGGCCAGTTCGACCCCGCGACCCAGGGCGTGCCCACCGACGAACTGCTGCCCTACGACCGCCTCGCCCTGGCGCGCCTGTGCCAGGTCCACGATCAGGTCTCGGCTGCCTACGCCGAGTACAACTTCAACGTGGTCTACCGCACCATCTACGACTATGTGGTGACCGAGCTGTCCAACGCCTACCTCAACGCGACCAAGGACCGCACCTACTGCGGCGGGTTCGACAGCCTCGAGCGCCGCAGCGCCCAGACCGTGTGGGCGCAGATCCTGTCCATGCTCGTCCACGACCTGCAGCCCATCCTGTCCTACACCTGCGACGAGGCGCTCGCCTTCATGCCCGAGTGCCTGCGCGAGGGCCAGCAGTTCGCGGCGCTTCTCGACTGGTACCAGGCGCCCATGGCCGCGGCCGAGTACGAGCCGCTGCTCGCCGCCTATGCCGCGCTCGACGAGGTCCGCGCCGCCTTCACCAAGGCCTACGAGGACGCCCAGGCCGCCGGCGTGGTCACCGAGAAGACCGCCCAGGCTGCCCGAGCCACGCTGACCCTGCCGGCCGAGACGCTCGCCGCGCTCCAGGCGGGCGGCGTCGATGCCGCGACGGTCGCCGAGGTCTTCGTCTGCGCCCAGGTCGAGCTGGCCGCCGGCGACGAGCTTGCCGTCGTGGTCGAGCCGGCGCATGGCGAGAAGTGCCCGCGCTGCTGGAACTGGCGCGAGCCCGTGGACGAGGCCGGCCTGTGCCAGCGTTGCCACGACGTCGTCGAGGCATGCCACCATGACCATGAGTAACGTGCCCCACAGGAGGGACGAAGCTCGGGCGAGCCGCGGCGAGGGTGCCGCGGCCCGCCCGGAGCGCCGCCTGCTTGGCCTGTACCTGACCGTCGCCATCATCGTGGTCGTGCTCGACCGCGTGAGCAAGCTGGCGGCCGAGGCGGGCCTGGCCGACGGCTCGCGCCACGTGCTCATCCCACACGTGCTTGACCTCTACCTGGTCCACAACGCCGGCGCCGCCTTCAGCATGGGGGAGGGCGCGGGCTGGTTCTTCGTGCTCGTCGCCGTCGCCGTCGTCGTGCTCTCGCTGCGCTACGTGCTGACGTCGGATGAGGTCACGCCGGCGCTCGCGGGCACGCTCGGCGCCATCGCGGGCGGTGGCGTGGGCAACATGGTCGACCGCCTGGTCCAGGGCTCGGTCACCGACTTCCTCGCCACGAGCTTCATCCGCTTCCCCGTCTTCAACGTCGCCGACATCGCCGTGACCTGCGGCGTGTTCGTGATGCTCGTGCTCATCTGGCGCATGGGTCCGGAGGAGGGGGAGTAGGCCATGCCGCTCTCCCTCGTGCGCGACGACATCACGCTCCAGCGCGTCGACGCCATCGTCAACGCCGCGAACGAGCGGCTCATGCGAGGAGGTGGGGTCTGCGGGGCCATCTTCGAGGCGGCCGGGCCAGACGAGCTCCAGGCTGCCTGCGACCAGATCGGCCACGTGGACGTCGGCGCGGCCGTGGCCACGCCCGGCTTCGCGCTGCCCGCCAGCCACGTCATCCACACGGCCGGGCCCGTCTGGCACGGCACGGCGACCGACCGCGAGCTTCTCGCCAGTTGCTACGCGAGCTCGCTGTCGCTCGCCCGCGAGCTGGGCTGCCGCTCGGTCGCCTTCCCGCTCATATCGTCGGGCATCTATGGCTGCCCCAAGGACGTCGCCCTCGAGGTCGCGGTCGACGCCATCCGCTCCTTCCTCGGGGCGGAGGACGCCGACATGGAGGTCACCCTGGTGCTCTTCGACCGCGGGGCCACGCTCCTGGGCGAGGAGCTCTTCGGGCGGCTGTCGCGCTTCATCGACGACGCCTACGTGGGCGAGCGGGAGGCGCGCTTTGGCGTGGGCAGGCGGCGCCTCGACGAGGAGCCCTGGCTTGCCAACGTGGCTGCCGCCGCGCCCGCCGCCCCGGCCGAAGGCCCTGCCATGATGGCCGGCGCGGCCGGCCCGGCATCCCTCGACGAGCGCCTGCGGCACCTCGACGCGCCATTCTCCGAGACCCTGCTCGCCCTCATCGACGAGCGCGGCCTCACGGACGCCGAGGTCTACCGGCGCGCGAACCTGAGCCGCCAGTACTTCTCCAAGCTGCGCTCGGGTGCGATCAACCCCAGCAAGCGCGTGGTGCTGGCCCTGGCCGTGGCGCTCGAGCTCGACCTCGACCAGACGCGCCTGCTGCTCGGGCGCTCGGGCTACGCCCTCAGCCGCGCCAGCATGCTCGACGTGATCGTGGACTTCATCGAGGGCGGCGTGTACGACACCTTCACCATCAACGAGGCGCTCTTCGCCTGGGACCAGCCC
>SUUD01000071.1 GCA_015062715.1 Olsenella sp.
CATTCACTTCGTGACGTCGACGCGGCGCGCGCCCGCCTTCGCCGAGAAGGGCGAGCCGGCCCGGGAGCACTGGATCGAGCTCGAGATGAAGCTCATGGCCGACGTCGCGCTCGTGGGCATGCCCAGCGTCGGCAAGAGCTCGCTGATCTCGCGCATCAGCGCCGCGAAGCCCAAGATCGCCGACTACCCCTTCACGACGCTCGTGCCGAACCTCGGCGTCGTTCGTACGAACGACGGGGCCTCCTTCGTCGTCGCCGACGTGCCCGGGCTCATCGAGGGCGCCAGCGAGGGCCGTGGCCTGGGCCACCAGTTCCTGCGCCACATCGAGCGCACGGCGCTGATCGTCCACATGCTCGACGCCACGGGCGGATTCGAGGGCCGCGACGCCTGCGAGGACTACCGCATCATCAACGACGAGCTCGCCGCCTACGCCTCCGAGCTTGCCGAGCGCCCCCAGATCGTCGTCTGCAACAAGTGCGACATGCCCGGGACCGAGGAGACGGTCGATCGCGTGAGGGAGCTTGCCGAGGCAGATGGCCGTCCCTTCTTCGCCATATCCGCCGTAACCGGATCAGGCCTTGACCAGCTCGTGGGCACCTGTGCCGACGAGGTCGCGCGCATGAGGCTCGACATCGCGGCGGACGCCGAGGGTGACGAGCCGCGCGACAAGGTATGGGAGCAGCGCCGCCTTCGCCGCGACCGCAGCTTCCAGATCGACAACCTCGGTGGCGGCGTGTGGCAGGTCTCGGGCGGCGCCGTCGAGCGCATGGTTGTCCAGACCGACTGGGAGAACGACGAGGCCGTCGCCTTCCTGCAGCACCGCTTCGACCGCATGGGGCTCGACGCGGCGCTCGAGAAGGCCGGCTGCGTCGAGGGTGACGAGATACGCATCCTGGGCTATGCCTTCAGCTTCCAGGGCGCTCCCGCCGAGGACCAGTATGCCGAGCTCAACGACCGCGACGACGCGGTCCTGTCGGAGTTTGGGGAGGAGTGAGCAATGTCGCTCGTGGTCGTCAAGGTCGGTTCCTCGACGCTCGTTTCTTCGGGCGGTGGACTCGACCGCTCAATCATCGAGTCCCTCTGCGCTCAGGTCATAGAGCTTGTGTCCGAGGGCAACTCCTGCATCGTCGTGTCGAGCGGCGCGGCGGCCGCGGGCATGGGCAGGCTCGGCTTCAATCGCCGTCCCACCGACATCCCCACGCTTCAGGCCTGCTGCTCTGCGGGCCAGGCGGCGCTCACCGAGACCTACGCCGAGATCCTGGGCAAGGCGGGGATCGCCTGTGGCCAGGTCCTTCTCACGCGCAGCGACGTCGTGAGCCGCGAGGGCTACCTCAACGCCCGTGGCACGCTCACTCGTCTTCTCGAGCTTGGCGCCGTCCCCGTCGTCAACGAGAACGACGCAGTCTCCAACTCCGAGCTCACGTTCGGCGACAACGACACCCTCGGCGCGATCGTCGCCACGCTCGTTGGCGCCGACACGTACATCATCCTCTCAGACGTCGAGGGCCTCTACGACGAGAACCCCTCCGTCAACCCCAACGCCCACCTCGTGAGCCTCGTCGAGCACGTTACCCCCGAGATCATGGCGACCGCGGGCGATTCCTCGAGCGGCGTCGGAACGGGCGGCATGATCACCAAGCTGCGCGCTGCCAGGGCCATGCTCGCCGCTGGGATTCCCATGGTCATCTGCCATGGGCGTCGGCCCCATGCCATCGTCGACGTCGTGCATGGCGAGTCCATCGGCACCCGCTTCGAGGCTCCCACCGGCTCCGCCCACGAGTCCGCCCGCAAGTTCTGGATCGGCCTTGCCGGCGTCTCCCGCGGCAGGCTCGTAGTCGATGACGGCGCCAGGCGCGCCCTGATCGACCAGGGCGGGTCGCTCCTGCCGGTGGGCGTCACCTCGATAGAGGGGGACTTCTCGGCAGGCGACGTCGTGAGCGTGGTCGACGGCCAGGGAACGCTCATTGGCCGCGGCGTCGTTCGATACACCTCCGAAGAGCTCGAGAAGGCGCATGGCCTGCGCCTCGAGGTTATCGAGAGGTTCCTGCCGGACCTTGCCGGGCAGCCCTGCATCCACCGCGACGAGCTCCTGCTGTTCTAGGGAACGAGAGGGGAGAGCCATGGACGAAGCGCGCGAGAGGAACTTGGGGGACCTTCCCGTCCTTGGAGAGGACCCAGGGCGCACCTACCGGCTGGGCATCATGGGCGGCACCTTCGACCCCATCCACAATGGTCACCTCGTCGCTGCGGAGCAGTCACGCCACGACCTCGGACTTGACCTCGTCGTCTTCATGCCGGCGGGTTCCCCCGCGTTCAAGCAGGACCTTCGGGTCTCGAGCGCCGAGGACCGCTATGCCATGACGCTGCTCGCAACGGCCGACAACCCCAACTTCAGGGTGAGCCGGTTCGAGATCGAGCGCAAGGGCATAACCTACACCGTCGACACGCTCTCGGCCCTGCGCGAGCTCTATCCCGACAACGTCGAGCTCTACTTCATCACCGGCGCCGATGCCATCATTGACATCGTCAAGTGGCGTGACGCCGACCGCATCGCCAAGCTCGCCACGCTCGTCGGCGCCACGCGTCCGGGCTACAACCTCGACACGGCGGTTGACGCCATCGACCGTTCCGGAATCAACTTTGACGTCATTTACCTCGAGGTTCCGGCGCTCGCCATTTCCTCGAGCCACCTGCGAGAGCGCTGCGTGGCGGGACAGTCCCTGAGGTACCTCACCCCCGATCAGGTCGTTGGGTACATCGACAAGCACGGCCTGTACGTCTCCCAGAGGATCGCATGACCATGGACAAGCCCGTCGCCTACACGGCAGAGCAGCTCGGCCTGCTTGACGAGGTCGAGCAGGCCCTCGCGGAGCAACTCGCAGCCAAGCCACGCCGGCTCGAGCACTCGCTCTCGGTGGCGCGAACGGCCGAGTCTCTCGCCGTCACCTACTCCGTCGACCCCTTCGAGGCCCGCGTGGCGGGGACCCTGCACGACTGGTGCAAGGCGCTCCCGGTCGATGAGCAGATGAGGCTCTGCCGCGAGCGTGGCGTCGCGTTCGACGTCGATCTGGAGCTCGTCGCACCGCTGCTCCACGGTCCCCTGGCCGCCTCGATGCTGCCCGATCGGTTTTCCTGGCTCTCGCCCCAGGTCACCCAGGCGATATCCCGCCACACCATCGGCGCCCCGGACATGACCCCGCTCGACATGGTCGTCTTCGTCGCCGACTACGTCGAGCCCCTCAGGGGCGCCACGCCGGCCATCGAGCGATCGCGGTCCCTGGTCGGGGAGGCGTCACTTCACGACCTGTGCCTGGACGTGGCCGTTGGGAGCATTGCCTTCGTGCTCGAGACCAATCGCTACCTCTATCCTGCTACCATCGACACGTACAACGCGCTCGTGCTCGCACGGGCCTGATAGGACTGGAGTCACATGGGAGTCACCCCGCTAGAGCTCGCTCGCGTCGCCGCCATCGCCGCCGACGGCAAGAAGGCAACGGACATCTGCCTCATCGACCTCACCAGCGCCTCAGACGTCTGCGACTACTTTCTCATCTGCACCGGCCAGAACCAGCGCCTCGTCGACTCGGTCGTCGACGAGGTGGAGGAGAAGGTCCGCGTCAACTGCGACGAGAAGCCCCTCTCCATCGAGGGGCGCGCCGAGGGAACCTGGGTGCTCATGGACTTCGGCTCCGTCGTCGTCCACGTCTTCACGCCCGAGACCCGTGACTACTTCAGGCTCGAGAAGCTCTGGGGAGACGCGCCGCGCGTGGAACTCGGTCTCTAAATCGCAGATTTACATCGTTGGGGGCTGCCATCTGAGGTTCGTGCTTCGAACAGGTCCTCGCTTCGCTGCGGAATTCGCACGAACCTCAGATGGCAGCCCTCAGAATAGGTCCTCGCTTCGCTGCGGAACTTGCACAGAACTCAGGTGACCTCAGTCAAACCAAATCAAAACTTGCTGCGGAACCCGCACTGACATCAAGCATCCATCACAAAGCTGGTCATTCCGTGCCGTGGCTCATGGGCTGCGTGTCGCTCGTACGCTCCCTGAACCGCAGGTCCCTGCCATACGAGATCGCCTGCGAGCCAAAGCGCTCGCGCAGGGCGTCCGTCGTCTCGTCAAGGCGGCGCAGGGCCTCGTCCTGCCCGGTCGGCTCGTCGAAGAGCCCCAGCTGGGACGGGCCATGGTCCGAGAAGCCCGAGACGCCCACGCCCAGGAGTCGCACCGGCTGGCCCTCGTGCCAGACGCCGTCGAGCAGCCCCAGGGCGAGCCGCGAGATCTGGCGCGGGTCGTCGCTCGGCTCGGGCAGCTGCCCCTGGGCCGTGTGTCCGCTTCTATAGTCGTACTTGAGCTTGAGGTGGACGACACACCCCTTGAGGGCCTTCCTGCGCAGGCGACGGGCCACGAGGTCGGATATGTGGCGTATCGCCTGCTCCACCTCGTCCCGGTCCGTGAGGTCCTCGGCGAAGGTGCGCTCGTTGGATACCGACTTGACCTCCTCGGGGGCGTAGGCGCTCCTCACGGGCGCGTGCTCGAGCCCGGCCGCACGCCTCACAAGGGAGGGGCCGGCGATGCCAAACTCGCGCTCCATGCGGGCGGGGTCCTGCCTGGCCAGCTGTCCGAGCGTGTGGACCCCGCGCTCGGCCAGGCGAGCCTGCAGGGCGGGTCCGATGCCGCTCATCGACCTCACGGGCAAGGGGGAGAGGAAGTCCTGCTCTCCGCCGGGCATGATGACGGTGAGCCCGTTGGGCTTGTCCATGTCCGAGGCGATCTTCGAGATGGTCTTGCTCGTCGAGAGGCCGATCGAGCAGGTAACGCCCAGGTCGGCTACGCGCGACTGGATTCTCCTGCAGATGGAGATGGGGCTCTCGCGGGACCAATGGCCGGGGGAGACGTCGAAGAACGCCTCGTCGATGGAGACCTGCTCGACGAGCGGGGTCTCGTCGAGGATGACGGCCATGACCCGGTCGCTCATCTCGCGGTAGCGGGCGTGGTCCCCCTGGACCCATATGGCGTCGGGACAGAGCTTCCTGGCCTGGGCAGAGGGCATGGCCGAGTGGACCCCGTAGGCGCGGGCCTCGTACGACGCCGTGCTCACGACTCCGCGGCGCTCCGCCGAGCCGCCGACGATCACGGGCCGCCCCCGCCATGCCGGATGGTCGAGCTGCTCGACCGACGCGAAGAAGGCGTCGAGGTCGAGCAGGCCGATTGCGGGGCCCTCCCAGGGTATGTCGACGTTGGCCTCAGGGGCGCTTGAGCTCTCCATGTCCCGATTATAGGCCTGGCTGGCCGAGCGGGAACGTCACCGTGAAGGCGGTGCCGTCCTCGTCAGAGCTCGTTACCCGTATGCGGCCACCGTGGTTCTCCACGATGGCCTTCGCGATGGCGAGGCCAAGCCCATAGCCGGACGTGCCGCTTTGGGTGCGGGAGCGGTCGGAGCGGAAGAAGCGCTCGAAGACGTGGGGGAGGTCGGCCTCGTCGATGACCGGCCCGCAGTTGTTGACGACGAGCTCCGTGACGTCGGCGCGCTGCTCCAGGCTCACGCGGACCGTCGTCCCCGGGCTGGCGTACTTGCACGCGTTGTCGACCAGCGTCATGACCATGCGCTCGACCTCGCCCTCGTTGCCCCTCAGGGAGATGCCGTCCTGGACGTGCGTCTCGATGCTGACGTCGCGCTCGTAGGCAAGGGCGTCGAGCTGGAGCGCCGTCTTCTCGACGATGGACGTCAGGTCGAGGGTTGCCGTGCGGTCGACCGGGCTCTCGTCCGCCTCGGACTTGGCGAGCTCAAGCATGTCGGTGATGAGGTCCAGCATGTGGTGTGCTTCCTCGTCGGTGCGCTCGATCCAGCCCTGCGCCTCGGGGTCCGTCCCAAGCGAGGAACGCTCGAGGATCTGGAGGTTGGCGATGATGACGGAGAGGGGGGTCTTGAGCTCGTGCGAGGCGTCGGCGACGAACTGGCGCTGCTGCGCCATGGACATTTCGACGGGCGCGAACGCCCACCCCGAGAGCTTCCAGGCGGAAAGGGTCAGAACCGCCATCGTCACAACGAAGACGATGACGCTGCTGACGAGCTGCTGCACGAGGGCGTCGTTGATGTCTTTCATTCCGGCGGCGGCGATGGTGAACTGGTCGTCGCGAACCCTGCTCATCCAGCGGATGCGTCGCCCCCAGCCCATCCCCTCGCTCTTGCCGGTCTCGATCACGTACCTCACGTAGCGCTCAAGCCTGTCGTCGTCGATCTCGTCGGTGTTGATGGAGCCGTCGATGACGACCTGGTCGTTTGAGATATGACCACGCACGATGATCACGGGCACCTGTGGCATCTTGTCGCCAGAGCCGTCGGCATGGGCCAGCGGCCGCTCTGCGGAGAGGTCCTGGACGACCAGCGCATGGTGGAGCGTCCGCGACACGAGGCGGTCGAACGCGCTCGCAGATGAGAAGTACAGCAGTCCGATGACGCTCAGGAGCACGAGCGCCAGCAGCGACATGGTTATGAGGGTGAACTTGACCCTGAGCCTATGGAGCACGGGCTCGTCCTCTCGTCGTCGAAGCCGAGGACCCTATGCCCCGACCTTCTCGAGACGATACCCCAACATGCGCAGGGTGGTGATCTGGACCGAGGAGTTGAGGTGCGCGATCTTCTTGCGCAAGAAGGAGATGTACGCCTCGACGGAGTTCTCGGAGGCCTCGCCGTCGGTTGACCACACGCGCGTGAGGAGGTCATGCTTCGAGACGATGCGACCGCCCGCGTTCATGAGCATGCGCATGACGTCGAACTCCTTCTGGGAGAGGTGGACGGACTTGCCGCCACACCCCAGGTCATGGGTCTCGAGGTCGAGGCTGAGGTCGACGAACGAGAGCTCGTCCATGATGACCTCTCCCTGGCGGCGGGTGAGCGCCCGGACGCGGGCGACGAGCTCGACCGCCTCGAAGGGCTTGGTCATGTAGTCGTCCGCCCCGCTGTTGAGGCCGGTCACCTTGTCCATCGTCGAGGTGCGCGCGGTGAGCATGAGCACGGGGACGGCGCAGCCCTTCGCTCGAAGCTCGCGCACCACCGAGAGGCCATCAATCTCGGGCAACATGACATCGAGGACGACTGCGTCATACATCCCGCTCAACGCGTACGCCAAGCCGCTCTTTCCGTCGTAGGTAGCCTCCGCATGGAAGTCGGCTTGGCCAAGGATATGGCAGATTGCCTCGGCGAGGTTCTTCTCGTCTTCGACGACAAGGATGTTCATGGCGTCTCCCTCGTGTGCATTGTCGGCGGGGAAGGTGTCCTGACTCCTTCCAGTATATTCACCGCCCTGAAGCCAAACTGAATGTTCGTAGGCCTCGGCTTCGTGAATATAACCTATATAAGTATAGCCACTGCACTGAAGTAAAGCTGAACCACCCAATGACGCCGTGGCCACACTCAACCTACGGCCATTATCATTCACAAAACCTGCACTACAACTCCCGCTCCATGGACGTATAATTCTTGGCTGTTCTGTCTTGGCTCTGCGGCGGGCCATCACACCTTATCCGCGCCGCATGTATGGAGGAGTTACCAAGTGGCAGTTAAGATCCGTCTCGCCCGTCACGGTGCCAAGAAGCACCCCTACTACCGCGTCGTCGTCGCCGACTCGCGCATGCCGCGCGATGGCCGTTACATCGAGCTCATCGGTCGCTACAACCCGCTGACCAACCCCAAGACCATCGACATCGACCTCGAGAAGGTCGACGCCTGGATTGCCAAGGGCGCCCAGCCCACCAGCTCCGCGGCCGCGCTCATCAACGCCGTCCGCTCTGGCGAGCCCGCCCCCGAGAAGAAGCTCAAGAAGTCCAAGAAGCAGCTTGCCCGCGAGGAGGCCGCGCGTAAGGCCGCCGAGGAGGCTGCCGAGGCCGAGGCCGAGTAGCCATGGCCGAAAACCTCAACGACGACGCGCGTCTCGACGAGGTCGAGTTCGCCGACGAAGGCGTTGAAGAGGGCATGCCGCTTCCCTCGGACCAGGTGGCGGACCTCGTGGAGCTCGTCGTGTGCGGGCTCGTCGACGACGTGGACGCCGTCACCCTCGACGTCACCGACGGTGCCGACGGCACCCTCATCGAGGTGTCCTGTGCCGAGGCCGACGCCGGGAAGGTCATCGGGAGGCGTGGCCGCACCATCAAGGCCATCCGCACCATCGCGCGTGCCCTCGGGCAGCGCGTGGGGACCTCTGTCGAGGTCGAGGTTCTAGGCTAGGTCGTCTGGTGCCGTGCTGGAGACGCTCGAGCATATAGCGCACGTCGAGAAGACGCATGGAAAGAGGGGGGAGCTCATCGCGGAGCCTGTCCGCGGGCTTCCCCCTCTTCTTTCCGTGGGCATGGACGTCGCCATCCTCCCGCCAAGGCTCAAGGGTCCCCGGTGGCATCGCGTCATGGGCGTGAGCGACGGGGGCTCGGCACAGCTCGTCTCGCTCGAGGGAATCCGCGACGTGGCCACTGCGGAGGCGCTCGTCGGCCGCGAGGTCCTCGTGCGGG
>SUUD01000072.1 GCA_015062715.1 Olsenella sp.
TAGGCGGGGATGTCGACCGAGATGCCCATGGCGTGCGCGGTGCTCACGATGTTCTCGGCGCCCACGACCTCGGCGACCTGGACGTAGCCCGTGTTCGAGGAGACCTCGGTGGCGCGGGCGAGCGTGATGTTGCCGTAGTTGGCGTTGGCGTAGTTCTGGACCTTCCAGGTGGGGGTCACCTGGAGCGGCGAGTTGCAGTTGAGCACGACGTTGGGGTTCATGCCCTGCGAGATGGCCGTGACGAGCGTGATGGCTTTGAAGCTCGAGCCGGGCTGCCTGCGGGCCTGGGTGGCGAGGTTGAACTGGTCGCGGTCGAAGTCGCGGCCGCCCACCAGGGCCTTGATGTAGCCGGTGGCGGGGTCGACCGCCACGAGGGCGCACTCGAGCTCGTCGTCGCCCATCTCTGCGAGCTGCTCGTTCACCGCCTCCTCGGCCGCGCGCTGCCAGTCGGGGTCGAGGGTGGTGTAGATCTGCAGGCCGCCCCTGAAGAGCGTGTCCTGCTCGAAGTCCTCCTCGAGCAGGGCCTTCACGTAGTAGGTCCAGTAGGGGTAGGTCCCGTCGCCGTCCATGACCGACTCGCCGAGGTTGAGGTTGAGCTCCTCGGCCTGGGCGGCGTCGTGGTCGGCCTGCGAGATGTCACCGGCGGTGAGCATGCGGTCCAGGACGATGTTGCGCCTCCAGAGGGCGCCCTCCGGGTTGGTGGTCGGGTCATAGGCCGAGGGCGACTGGGGCAGGCCCACGAGCAGGGCGGCCTCCGCCAGGGTGAGGTCGGAGGCGTGCTTGTTGAAGAAGGTTCGGCTCGCCGCCTCGATGCCATAGGCGCCGTGGCCGTAGTAGATGGTGTTGAGGTACATCATGAGGATCTGGTCCTTGGTGTACGCCTTCTCCATCTCGATGGCGATGTAGGCCTCGCGCACCTTGCGCTTGAGGCTCTGCTCGAACTGCTCGTCGGACAGGACGGTGTTGCGCACGAGCTGCTGGGTGATGGTGGAGGCGCCCTCGTGGCCTCCGGTGAGCTGGACGACGACGGCACGGGCGATGCCCTGGATGTCGACGCCGTTGTGCTGGTAGAAGCGGACGTCCTCGGTGTCGACGGTGCCCGCGATGACGTAGGGGGAGACCTCGTCCATGGTGATGGAGCGACGGTTCTGGAGGTAGAACTCGGCGATAACGTTGCCCTTGGAGTCGAGTACCTGGGTGGGCTCGGCGACGAGGTAGGCGTCGGCGGACGAGTAGTCGGGGAGGTCCTGGAGCCAGAGTTCGACGAGGCTGCCCAGTGAGAGCGCCAGGGCCATGCCGAGCAGGGCGAGGAAGCCAAAGAAGCCGGCGATGCCGAACGCGAGGATGTGGGTCTTCGAGTGTTGGTGTGCCCTGCGGGTGCGGATGCCCATGCGACCTCCCAGTACTTGGCCTTTCGGCCCATTCAGTCAACTTGCCATTATCCGTCAAACCGCGCAATCCCGGCCCAGCACTCGGTAATGTGCGCAGATAACGCAGATACACGGCCCCCGCATGTCGTGACGTTGTGTGAGATGTGGCACTCCGGCGGCGTGGCTTTTACATCGCGCGGACGTGGAGTATCATTCTGAAGGTTATAGACGCGGGCTCTCCCGCGGAGGCAGATAGGAGACACACATGTCCGGACACTCTAAGTGGGCTACCACCAAGCACAAGAAGGCGGCCATCGACGCCAAGCGCTCGTCGCTCTTCTCCAAGCTCTCGCGCAACATCACCGTCGCCGCGAAGGTCGGTGGCGACCCCAACCCGGACAACAACGCCTCCCTCGCGGCTGCCGTCCAGCGCGCCCGCATGGTCTCCATGCCCAACGCGAAGATCAAGGCCGCCATCGACAAGGCCTTTGGTTCCGGCTCCGACGCCGCCGTCTACACCGAGATCACCTACGAGGGCTATGGCCCGGCCGGCGTCGCCTTCTACGTCGAGTGCCTGACCGACAACAAGAACCGCACCGCCGCCGACGTCCGCTCCGCCTTCACCCACTCCGGCGGCAACCTCGGCACCTCCGGCTCGGTCGCGTTCCAGTTCGAGCGCAAGGGCACCGTCGCCGTCGAGAAGGTCATCAAGAGCGAGGACAAGAAGGTCGCCGACCGTCCCAACGCGGTCGACGAGGACGAGTTCATGATGGCCGTCGCCGAGGCCGGTGGCGACGACTACGAGGACGCCGGCGACGAGTGGATCGTCTGGACCCAGTACGACAACATGCAGGCCGTCGCCAAGGCGCTCGAGGAGCAGGGCATCGAGGTCAAGGGCTCCGAGCTCACCATGGTTCCCACCACCCCCACGACGGTGTCCGTCTCCGACGCCAAGAAGGTCCAGCGCCTCGCCGACAAGCTCGACGAGCTCGAGGACGTCCAGAACGTCTACAACACCATGGACGTCACCGACGAGATCGCCGCGGCCCTCGACGAGGAGTAACCCACGCGCAGAGGCAGCGAGCTTGGCGCCCCGCTCGTTCGGGGCGCCTTTTTTCTCCCGCGGCATCCCCGGTCGCCGCCGGGTGCGTCTCGTTCGCCGCGCAAGGGGTATCCTGTACACGTGGTTTGCGGCACCGCCCTCGTGAAAGGTGGAGTGATGGGTGGCTTCAAGCGGTTCTTCCTCTTCGTCTGGTCGGTCGCGGGCATCCTCGCGGTGCTCGTCCTCGGCCTTGCCTCCCTCGGCCCCTGGCAGGATGCGGGCGCGGCGCTGCTCTCGGTCTGGTGGGTCGAGCCCGTCGTCGAGGTCCTGGCCGGCATCACGCTGCTGGGGCTCGTCGTCTCGCTCGTCCGCTCGCTCGTGAGCAAGCGGGTCGACGCCGTCCGCGTCCAGACCATCGACGGCGGCACCATCACCGTCACGCGGGACTCCATCGCCTCGCAGGCCGCCCGCGTGGTCGAGTCTGACGGGGTCTGCACGGTCGACGACGTCAGCGTGCGCGCGCGCAGGGGCGGCAAGGTCCACGTGGGGGTGCGCGTGCTCCCGCACGCGACCGTCGACGTCCTCAAGAAGGGGAGGTCGCTGCACGACGAGCTCGTGACCGAGCTCTCCGCCATCTGCGGCAAGCAGCTCGGCAAGGTGAGCATCGAGTTCCTCGAGCCCCAGGAGACGATCCGCATCACCCATCCGTCACTCACGACCGATATCGTCCCCGCCGCGGCGACGACCCATCCCGACCCCGTGGCGGAGACCGCCGCCGCGACGACGAGCTATGCCGTCGCGGAGGACACGGCGCTCCTGCCGACAGACTCCGATGGAAGGGAGTAACCCATGACGACCGAGGACACGGAGGGCATGGTCCCCGAGGAGCAGGCCGCTCCCGAGCCGGTGCCGTCGCCCATGCCCAACCCCGAGCCCGCGCCTGCCCCCGAGCCGGAGCCCGCGCCGACCTACGCCTATGACCCGCGTCCCTCGGCGGGCCCTGCCCCCGAGCCCGTCTACGAGCCCGCCGACGGCGACCGGGCGGACTCGCTGCGGGACAGCGCCGCGGAGGCGGCGCGCAAGGCTGCCGACTGGCTCAACCGCTTCGTCCCCGGGCACGGCAACACGATCCTCTTCGGCATCGTCGGGCTCCTGCTCGCCCTGCTCGTCTTCAAGATCGGCGTCTGGCGCTCGTTCGTCGTCCTCGTCCTGGTGGTCGGCGGCATGGCCTTCGGCCAGTACCTCGACGGCGACCCCAAGATCCTGCGCCTCTTCCGTGACCTGCTCAACAGGGGCGAGTGACCGGTGGGCGTTAGGACGGGACTGGCAATAGGGGCGGGCAGGCTCGCCTCGTGGGGGCTGAGGCGCGTGCTCAGGCGCAACGCCTCCCAGCTGCCGGGGCGCATCGCCCTGGCGCTCGACCCGCAGCTCCTCACGTCCCTCAGGGACAAGCTCGCCTGCGGGGGCGTGGTGGTGTGCGGCACCAACGGCAAGACGACCACCACCAACGTGCTTGCCTCGGCCGTCGAGGCCTCGGGCGCGCGCGTGCTGTGCAATCGCGTGGGCGCCAACATGGAGGCGGGGGTCACCGCCGCCATGCTGCCGGGGTCGACTGCGGACTGGGCCGTCATGGAGGCCGACGAGCTCTCGACCATCCACATCGTTCCCAAGCTGCGCCCGCGCTACCTGGTGCTGCTCAACCTCTTCCGCGACCAGCTGGATCGCGCCGGCGAGATCGACCACGTCCAGGACGTCATCGTCGCGGCGCTAGCGGCCTCGCCCGAGACCACGCTCGTTGCCTGCGGAGACGACCCGCTCTCCATGGGAGTGGCCGTGCGTGCCAAGGCGGCTGGCAACAAGGTCCTGACCTTTGGCATCGGCGAGGACCTGGGCGAGCCGACCGACCGCGTCCCCGAGGCGCGCTTCTGCCAGGTCTGTGGCGCCGAGCTTTCCTATGAGTACCGCCACTATGCGCAGATGGGCGCCTTCTCGTGCCCCAACTGCGACTTCGCACGTCCGGAGCTCGACTTTGTGGCCACGGGCATCACCGTCACGCGCCAGGGGGTCTCGTTCGACGCGACCGGCCTTGGCACGACGCGGCACCTCTCGGCCGGCTTTGGTGGCACCTACATGGTCTACAACCTGCTCGCGGCCTACGCGGTCTGCAGCCTCATCGGCGCGGGCGCCGAGCAGTTCCAGCAGACGCTCGACGGCTACCGCCCGCAGAACGGCCGCCTGCAGCGCTTTGACGTGGGCGGACGCGAGGTGGTGCTCAACCTGGCCAAGAACCCCGCGGGCTTCAACCGCAACATTGCCCTCTTGCTCGCCGACGAGCGCCCCAAGGCGGCGTTCTTCGTCATCAACGACGACTTCAACGACGGCAAGGACATCTCCTGGATCTGGGACGTCGACTTCGAGCGACTCTCGCCGGAGTTTGGGGCCCGCGACATCCGCGCGCTTGCCGGCGGCTCGCGCGCCAACGACGTCCAGGTGCGCATGAAGTATGCCGGTCTTGGGTCGCGCCTTGCCTCCGGCGTGGCGGACGCCCTCGAGCAGGTTGCCGACATGCCGCTTGACCAGCCGCTCTACGTTTTGTGCAACTACTCCGCCCTGTGGCCTGCCAAGGCGGAGCTCGAGAAGGTGGGTGAGCTGCAGTGAGCACGCGCCGTCTCAAGGTCGCCCACCTCTACCCCGAGCTCCTCAACCTCTATGGCGACTCGGGCAGCATCCTCTGCCTGCGCCGCCGCATGGCCTGGCGTGGCATCGACCCGGTCATCGACGAGGTCCACCTGGGTGACACCCCCAGCTTCTGTGACGTGGACATCGCCTTCATTGGCGGCGGGTCGGACCGCGAGCAGCGCATCGTGTGCGAGCGCCTGCTGGCCTGCCGCGACGAGCTCCACGCCTTCGTCGAGGACGGCGGCGTGCTTGTGGCGGTGTGCGGCGGCTACCAGCTGCTGGGCCACAGCTACCTCATGGGAGACGAGAAGGTCCAGGGCCTGTCGCTCGTCGACCTCTACACCGACCGCGGCAGTCCGCGTCTCATCGGCAACGTGGTGGTCAAGAGCCGCATCTCTCCCCAGCCCATCGTGGGCTACGAGAACCACGGAGGCCGCACGCACCTGGGGCCTGACGTGGAGCCCCTGGGCCGCGTCCTCTATGGACATGGCAACGACGGCGTGCCTGACGAGGCGGGCGTGCGCCACGAGGGCTGCCTCTACAAGAACGTGGTGGGCACCTACGTGCACGGGCCCCTGCTGCCCAAGAACCCGGGCGTGGCCGACTACGCGCTCTCGCGAGCCCTCGAGAGACGCTATGGCGACGGGACCCTCGAGCCCCTGGACGACGCCGAGGAGCTCGCCGCCAACGCCGCCATGGTCGAGCGGCTCATGTCGGGCAAGGTGCTCGAGGACGACCATGAGCGTCCCGGCGCCCGCATTCGTTAGCGAGAGAAGAGAACACCCCTCCTTGCGAGGGGTGTTCCATTGATGGGGCGCTGTTTGGCGGGCGTCAGTCCTCGAGCTCGGCCTCGATGCGCCTCTGGTTGGCGCGTGCACGGCGGTAGTACAGCACGAGGCCGATCATGCAGCCAATGAAGACCATCGTGGCGTACACGACCGCCATGGCGAGGTTCGCCTTCCAATAGACTCCCGCAAACCCGACGAACTGTGCCTGGGCGAGCGACTCGACCACAAAGACGCACAGCACGATGAGCGCGGCCGCAATGCCGGAGCAGGTGGCAAAGTAGCCGGTGGGGCAGGTGTCGACCTCGGCGAAGCGGTTGTTGGCAATGAGACCCTGCTTGGTGAGGGCGAGGCTGAAGGCCGTGCACGAGATGACGACGCCCAGCGAGAGGGCCATCTCGGGCGGGAACGCCGAGAAGTACTTGCCGCCGAGGGCGACGTCGTCAAACATGCCGGCCGCGCGTCGCAGCGCGTTGCCGTAGTACATGGTGGCCAGGACGATGACGAGCAGGGCCTTTGCCAGCTTGGCGTAGTGGCGGTTCTCCTCGGCCACGATACGCTCGTCCTTGGGGCCCACGTAGGCGTTCCACTGGTCCATGAGCTTCTTGAACATGTTATTCATCCTCCCAGAACAGGTCGTTGAGCGTGACGTTGAGCGTTTTGCAGATGGCGATGCAGAGGTTGAGGGTGGGGTTGTAGCCGCCCGCCTCGATGAGGCCTATGGTCTGGCGCGTGGCGCCCACGGCGGCGGCGAGGTCCGACTGCGACATGTCGAGTGCTGCCCTCGCAGCCTTCATGCGAAGGTTCTTCTTTCCCGGCATCGGCCCTCCTTTCTATGACCTTGCTTTTTGTCAGATATATCTTGCACCCTTGAGAAAAGGATGTCAACTATATCTTGCAAAAAGGTTTAGAAATCTTGCTAATGCCACCTGCGACAGAGGATTCGTCCCAGGTGCCCCAAGGCCCTATGTGTTCACGTGGACGTGGGGGCGGTCCTCGTAGCCGTGGAACTCGCCCATGTAGACGAAGAAGTCGGCGACCTCGTCGGCCAGCGACTGGTCGTGCGTGGCAATGACCAGGGTCTTGCCGGTGGTCTTGAGCTGCTTGAGAAAGGAGAGGAGCCAGGCCTGGGTCTTGGCGTCGAGGCCTGCCAGCGGCTCGTCGAAGCACAGCGCGTCGGGGTTCATGCTGAGCACGCAGGCAATGGCGACGCGCTTCTTCTCGCCACCGGAGAGCGTCCACGGCGCGCGCGAGCGCAGGGCCTGGATGCCCAGCAGCTCGAGCGTGTCGTCGACGCGTCGCTCCACCTCATCTGCCGAGAGGCCCATCTGCCGGGGGCCAAAGGCTATCTCGTCGGTGACGCTCGGGCAGAAGAGCTGGGCGTCGCTGTCCTGGAAGACGAACCCAACGCGGGCATGCAGGCGCTTGGAGAACAGGGCGTCGCGCATGCTGGCCTCGTCTACCACCTCGCCGTCAAAGCGGTAGGTGCCGCGTTGTGGGTGGACGAGCCCCACGATGGCCTTGAGCAGGGTTGACTTTCCCGACCCGTTGTCGCCCATGAGGACGACGGAGTCACCCGCATTGATGTCGAGGGTGATGTGGCGGAGCACCGGCGCGTCATCGTAGGCAAAGCAGTAGTCGTCGAGCTCCATGAGCGGATGGCCCGCCTGCCTGTGCGGGGAGTGGAGCGACGCGGTGTCATGGGTGTGCGGCATGTCAGATGATCCCCTCCAGGTGGAGGAACAGGACGACGAACAGGGAGAACGCGATAGCCCAGGCGACGTCGGCGGCGCGGGGACGCACCTGGCCACCTCCGTCGTAGCTGCCCTCGAAGCCACGGCAGCGCATGGCGTCAAAGGTGTCGCCGGCAGCCTTGCTCGCCCTCACGAGCAGCGTGCCGCCCACGTTGCCCATCGATGCGCGCTTGCCCTCGTCGCGCCCGACGCTGCGCAGCGTGAGCGCGGTGAGCGTCTCGAGGGCGCAGTCACCCAGGCGCACGATGTTCCGAAGCGCCAGATCGAGGGTCATGATCACCAGGTTGGGCACGCGAAAGGCGCGAAGGCCGCCCGTGAGCTCGGCCACCGGCGTGGTGAGCGCGACCTCCATGGCAAGGCCTGCCGAAACGAGCGCCTTGAGCCCCAGGCGCACGGCAGAGGCCGGCTGCCCGATGAGCGCGGCGGGAAGCGCCAGCAAAAACGAGAGGAGCGCCGCGGCACCTGCCACCGCCACGACCCGCGCAAGTGCGGCCCTGGGCAGCAGCGTGGCTCGCACCAGCACAAAGGCAAGCAGGATCCACGTGACCATGAGGTTGTGGGCGAGCGAGTTGAGGACGATGGCGCCAAGGGCAAGCGCCAGCTTGAACGGGGCGACGGGCGAGAGGGGCGATGGGCGTCCGTCATCCAGGCGCAGCTGGCGCAGGGCCGCTGCCACAGAGAGCGTGCTCTTGGTCACAAAGGTGCTGTTGTCCGAGAGGGGCTCGTAGGTCTGGGGGGTTGCGAGCCACTCGGGGATGTCGTTGCCGGCGGACATCAGTCAAAGTCCACCGAGGGCCTCATGGCGCTGCTCGTCATCATCTTCCGCCTAGCGGCAGGCGCCATGAGG
>SUUD01000073.1 GCA_015062715.1 Olsenella sp.
CCTGGCACTTGGCGATAACGTCGAAGTGGTTGACCGTGTCGGTCACCTTGAAGGGGGCACAGGCGTTGTCGACGAGCTGCTGACGACCAAAGTAGTCGAGGGCGTCGCGGCCGTTGACAGTGACCTTGCCGGTGCCGGGGACGAGACGGACGCGGGCGACGGCCTCCTTGCGGCGGCCGGTCCCCATGTAGTTTGCGGTTTCGTTAGCCATGGGTTAAGCCTCCAGCTCGATCTTGACGGGGTTCTGGGCGGCGTGCGGATGCTCGGGGCCAGCGTAGACCTTGAGCTTCCTGAACTGCTGCGCGCCGAGCTTGTTCTTGGGGAGCATGCCACGGACGGCGTGCTCGACGACGCGCTCGGGGTGCTTGGCCATGGCCTCCTTGTAGGACTCGAACTTGAGGCCACCGAGCCAGCCGGAGTAACGCCAGTACTGCTTCTTGTCGGCCTTGTTGCCGGTGAGCTTGACCTTGTCGGCGTTGACGATGACGACGAAGTCGCCGGTGTCGATGTGCGGGGTGTACTGGGGCTTCTCCTTGCCGCGCAGGATCATGGCGACCTTGGTGGCAAGACGGCCAAGGGTGACGCCGTCAGCGTCGATGAGCACCCACTGGCGCTCGACCTCGCCCGGCTTGGCGTACTGAGTCGACTTGTTCACTTGACTCCTCCAACTATGCGTACGTGCGGCAACGGCATCTGGACATACCGTTGTTGCTTTTCCTTTTTCAGAGTTCACGGGGCTCTGCAAAAGAAGCTTTAGAAGTATACACCACGTTGACCTGCGGACAAGGCCTCTCGAACGGCAAATGCCGCGCCGTCATTTCTGCACCACAAACGCTGCGCGGCGCGCGCCTCGCGGGGAGACAGCCGGGGGAGACAGCCGGGGACGGTTCTCAACTGTCTCAGAGACAATTGGGGACAGGTTTCCAAAATCGAATGAGACAGTTGAGAACCGTCCCCGGCTGTCTCCCCCGCCGTCTCACCCCAGCATGGCCAGGACCGCCCCGGCGCACTCCCGGGCCGCCTCGGCCTGGAACTCCTCGAAGCTCATGCCGTCGCTGTCGTCGGAGATGGCGCGGATGATGACGTAGGGCGTCTCGTTGAGGTGGCAGACCTGCGCGATGGCCGCCCCCTCCATCTCGGCGCACAGGCCGCCGAACTGCGACGTTATCCGATTGCGCTGTTCGGCGGTGGCGATGAACTGGTCCCCGCTGCACACGCGGCCCTCGAGCACCCTCGACGCGGGCGCCGCCCGCCTCACGGACTCGACGGCGAGCTCGCGCAGGCGCTCGTCGGCGGGAAAGGCGACAAGGCCGGTGTAGGGGATCTCCCCCGGCGCGAAGCCGATGGGGCTCACGTCGTAGTCGTGCTGCACCGCGTCGACCGACACCACGAAGTCGTTGATGGTCAGCTCGCTGGTGAGGCTGCCCGCCACGCCGGTGTTGATGATGCGGTCGACGCCCAGGCAGCAGATGAGCGTCTGGGCGCAGATGCCGGCGTTGACCTTGCCCATGCCCGACTGCACGACCACGACCTCGTTGCCCGCGATGGTCCCCCGGGCAAACTCCATGCCCGAGACGCGCGTGACCCGCGTGTCGGCCATCGCCGCCCTGATCGCGGCGACCTCGCTCCCCATCGCGCCTATGATGCCGGTCACGCCGTGCTGGTCGCCCATGGTCCCAGCCCCCTTCCCTTTCGTTTCTTTGGCTAGGCGAGCAGCTCGTCGAGCAGCTCGCAGGCGAACGCGCAGTACTCCCCGCAGTGCTCCCAAGGGTCCTCGGGGACGCCGACGGGTTGCGCATCCTCGGGCAGGGTGCAGTCGTAGCCGCCCAAAAGCTCCCGGCAGCACAGGGTGCCAAAGCGCTCGACAAAGCGGTCCTCGAACTCGTGGACCTTGGCCTTGAGCAGGTCGTCCCTCTCGCCGGGGTTGGGCTCGGAGAAGCCATAGACCATGCTGATGGCCACCGCCGCGGCCGTGACCGTGCCGCAGACCTCGCCGCGGAAGAGGCCGCCGCCCAGGCCCGACGAGATGCGCAGGGCATCGTCCGCGTCGCGGCCCAGGACCTCTGCCGCATGCATGAGCACGCACTGCGAGCAGTGGAAGCCCTGGTCCATCATCTGGTTGGCACGCGCCTCGGTCATCTTGGTGGCCATGCTCGCTCCCCTCTCGCGATGAGACAGTCGGGGACGGTTCTCGATTGTCTCATTCTATTATGGAAACCTGTCCCCACCTGTCTCTGAGACAGTTGAGAACCGTCCCCAATTGTCTCAGTTGCAGTTGTAGGCGGTCACGATGGGCTCGCGGCCGGTGTCATGGTCCTCGAACCACTCGTACAGGCTGATGCCCAGGAACGACCCGCTGATGTTGACCACGTTGTCCCAGCCGTTGCCGCGCAGGGCGCACAGCGCGTAGTAGCTGCGCTGGCTCGAGCGGCAGTGCAGGTAGACGGGGATGTCGCGGGGAATCTCGTCCATGCGGCCCCGCAGCTGCGAGAGCGGCACGTTGTGCGCGCCCTTGAGGTGGCCACGGGCAAACTCGCCCTCCTCGCGCACGTCGACGATGTAGGCACCCTCCTCGACCAGCCTGCGCACCTCGGTCACGTGCACCTGCGGCATGCGACCGGTGAGCACGTTCTCCGCCACCAGCGCCGCGAAGTTGACTACGTCCTTGGCGGTCGAGAACAGCGGCGCATAGCACAGCTCGAGGTCCTTGAGGTCGGCGACGGTGCCCCCCATCTGGATGAGCGTGGCCACCACGTCCACGCGCTTGTCGACCTCGCCCGCGCCTATGGCCTGGGCGCCCAGGACCTTGCCCGTGGGCACCTCGAAGACCAGCTTGAAGGCCATGTAGTGGCTGCCCGGCAGGACGCTCACCTTGTCGGACGGGAAGATGAGGACGGAGTCGTAGCTGTAGCCCGCTACCTGGGCGGCCTTCTCGGAGAGGCCCGTGCAGGCGGCGTTGCGGCCAAAGACGCGCAGGCACGACGAGCCAAAGTAGCCCCTGTTGGAGACGGGCAGGCCGCACATGTGGTCGGCGGCGGCGCGGGCCTGGCGCTGGGCGGGGCCAGCCAGGGCCAGCCGGCCCCAGCGGTGGGCGAGCGCGTCGTAGGCCTCGATGGCGTCGCCCGCGGCGTAGATGCTGGGGTCGGAGGTCTGGTAGTTGTTGTTGACGCGGATGCCCCCCGTCTCGCCGATCTCGAGGCCTGCCGCCCTCGCGAGCGCGGTCTCGGGCGCCACGCCGATTGCCATGATGGTCGCGCCGGCCGGCACGACCCGCTCGCCATCCTGCCGGCGCACCCGGACGCCCTCGTCGTCGATGGCAGTGACGGTCGAGCGCAGAAGCAGGTCGACGCCGTTGTCGACCAGCTCCTTGTGCAGAATCTGGACCATGTCGTGGTCGAAGGGGGCGAGGACCTGGTCCATCCCCTCGATGAGGGTGACCTGCTTGCCCGCCTTGACGAGGTTCTCGGCCACCTCGATGCCAATGAAGCCACCGCCCACCACGGCAACGCGATCCACGGACTCCATGCGCTGCCTGATGGCCACGACGTCGCCCACGTTGCGCACGCTGAAGACGTCGGGCCGGTCGATGCCGGCAATGCTCCGCGGCATGATGGGGCTGGCACCGGGGGCAAGCATGAGCCTGTCGTAGGGCTCCTCGAAGGTCGTATCGGCCGCGAGGTCGTGCACGGTGACCGTCTTGCGGTCGCGGTTGATGGCCGTGACCTCGCAGCGCACGCGCACGTCGAGGTCGTGCTGGCGCTTGAGCGAGGCCGGGGTCATGAGGATGAGGTCGTCGCTGTCCCGCACGACGCCGCCCAGGTAGTACGGCAGCGCGCAGTTGGAGAACGAGACGTTCTCGCCCCGCTCGAAGACGACGATCTGCGCCGTGGGGTCAAGGCGCCTCAGGCGCGCCGCGCACGACATGCCTCCGGTGACGCCGCCAATGACCACGAGCTTCATGCCCATCACACTCCTTGGTAGTGGTTGCACGAGAATGGAACACGTTCCCAGGGAACGTGTTTCACGACGAGGTGGTCGGGCCACCCAGGGTGGGGGTCGCCGCATCCTCGGGCAGCAGCTCCCAGAAGCGGGAGTCCTTGCGCGAGCCCTCGAGCAGCTCGTCGGTGAGCGTCACGTCCCACCAGCCGCGCAGGATGCCGCTGTCGTTGCCATACATGAACGAGACGCCCAGGTTGGGCGTACCGTCGGCGTCGACGAAGATCGCCGTCCTCGTCCGCTCGGCCCACTCGCCCCGGCCCATGACGCCCTGGATCATGGCGTCTCGGCCGAACAGCCCCTGCGGGTCCATGCCCGAGTCAAAGCGGGCGAGGTTGTCGACCCATGCTGTGGCCTGCGCCTCGTTCACCTCGAGCACGTCGGCGAGCTCGTAGGTCTCGCCCGTGTCGAGGTCGATGTTGAGCGTCTCCAGGCGCAGGGTCTCGGTAAAGACCGAGCCCGTCATGAGGTTGTGCGACCAACAGATGCTGACGAGGTGTTCGCTGTTGTAGCTGACGACATACTCCGCCGCGTCGCTCAAGAAGATGTCCTCGCCCTCCTCCACCGTGCCCTTCACGAGGGCGACCATGTCCTCGGTCGGGTTGGCATAGAGCCTGTCGTAGTAGGTGAGCGCCGACTCCCTGATGAGGGCGTTGATCTGGTCGAGGTGCTCGAGGTCGCCCTCGAGCTGCGGGTAGGCGATGGAGAAGTCGCAGGCGACGCGTGCCCCATAGGCGTCGGACAAGCCCTGCTCGGCCCGGACCATGTGCTCCTCGCGCACGGTGTAGGAGACCGTGTCGTCCCAATAGGGATGCAGCTCGCCGTCGTCGGGGTCGCCAACGCCGATAGCGGCGCCCGGGCCGCCGTCCGCGCCATCGCCCAGGTCGCCCAGGTCGGGCGGCGTGAGCAGGTCGAGCCCGTCGAAGGGCGAGGCCACGCCGCCCTCGCCGTCCATGGCGTTGCTGCCGCCCAGGTCCTCGTGCTGGTAGTCGGGGCCGTCGTTGCCAAACATGGCCCCGCAGGTGCTGAGGACAAAGCCAAGGGCGAAGAGCACCGCGATTCCCGTGAGCAGGGGCAGCACCCAGAAGCCGCGCCTGCGCGGCGCGGGCGGCTGGTAGCCCGACACGTAGCTGGGCTGCTCCACGGCCGGCTGCGCGGCGAGCTGCTGGGGCACGTGCGCGGGCTGCTGGGGGATGACGCTCAGGAGCACCCGCGACTGGTCCTGCCCGGGCTGCTGCCCGGATGCCGCGGCAGGTGACGGGACCTCCACGGGCTCGGGTCCCACCTGCATGATGGGCACGCCGTTGACGTCGGCAATCTTGTTCTGTCCGGTCTCGCTGGCCTCGCTCACCGCGGCTCCTCTCGCAGGCTCGTCCACCCACATTGTAGCCCCTGCGAGCGCGCCTGGCCCTACAGCACCTGCTCCATGCCCACCTTGTACGGGCGCATGCCCATGGCCTCGTAGAACGCCATGGCGCCGGGGTTGCAGCTCCACACGTTGAGGGTCACGTTGTAGAAGCCCTGCTCGCGAGCGTAGTCGAGCACGTGCGCGTAGAGGGCGCTGCCCACGTGCCGGCCACGCGCGGCCTCGTCCACGCAGATGTCGTCGACGTAGAGGGTCCTGCGGTCGACCATGACGTTGTGGCCCGCGTAGACCTCCCACACGCAGAAGGCGTGCCCCAGCACCCGGCCGGCCTCGTCCACGGCCACGAACACGGGCTGCTCGTCGTCGGCGAGAATGGCGAGCAGCTCGTCGTCGGTGTACTTCTTGGTGTTGGCCTTGAAGAGGTCGGGGCGGCCCTCGTGGTGCACCATGAGGACCTGCCGCAGCAGGGAGTTGATGCCCTCGAGGTCGTCCGGGGTGGCGCGGCGGATCTCCATGCGCAGCCCCTACGCCTCGAGGACCTTGTTGAGGAAGTTCTGGGTGCGCGGGCTCTGGGGGTTGTCAAAGACCTCGGTCGGCGTGCCCTCCTCGGCGATGACGCCCTGGTCGATGAAGAGGACGCGGTCGGCGACCTGGCGCGCGAAGCCCATCTCGTGGGTCACGCAGACCATAGTCATGCCCTCCTGGGCCAGCTGGCGCATGACGTCGAGGACCTCGCCCACCATCTCGGGGTCGAGGGCGGACGTGGGCTCGTCGAAGAGCATGAGGCCGGGGCGCATGGCCAGCGCGCGGGCGATGGCGACGCGCTGCTTCTGGCCGCCCGAGAGGCTGCGCGGCATGGCCTTGGCCTTGTCGGCCATGCCCACGCGGGTGAGCAGCTGCATGGCGAGCTCCTCGGCCTCGGCCTTGGGCATCTTGCGGCGCAGCATGGGCGCCAGCGTGACGTTGTCGATCACCGAGAGGTGCGGGAAGAGGTTGAACTGCTGGAACACCATGCCGATGTCCTCGCGCAGCTCGTCGATGTTCTTGGCCTCGGCGTCCATGAGGTGGCCGTCCACGCGGATGGTGCCGGCGGTGGGCTCCTCGAGGCAGTTGATGCAGCGCAGGAAGGTGGACTTGCCGCTGCCCGAGGGGCCAATGACGCACACGACCTCGCCCGCCTGGATGTCGCAGTCAATGCCGCGCAGGACCTCGTTGTCGCCAAAGTACTTGTGCAGCCCGCGGATCTCGACCTTAGCCATCGAGCGACACCTTCCTCTCCATGTAGCGCGCGAAGATGGTGAGCGCATAGATCACGACGAAGTACAGGACGAAGACCATGAGCCAGACCTCGAACGAGCGGTAGGTGCGCGCGATGATCTGCTGGCCCATGCGGGTGAGCTCGGCCAGGCCGATGACGCAGATGATCGAGGTGTCCTTGATGGTGATGCACCACTGGTTGACCACCGAGGGCAGGCAGATGCGGATGGCCTGGGGCAGCACGATGCGCCAGGTGGTCTGCCGCGACGAGAGACCCAGGCTGCGGGCGGCCTCGACCTGGCCGGGGTCGACCGACTGGATGCCGCCGCGGAAGATCTCGGACAGGTAGCCGCCGGCATTGAGCGACAGGGCTATGACGCCGGCCACGAAGGCGCTCATGCGGATGCCGAGGGCGCCCGTGACGCCAAAGTAGATGAAGAAGGCCTGCACCAGCAGGGGCGAGCAGCGGATGACGGCGACGAATGCCGCGTTGATGGCCTGCAGGACGGGGTTGCCGGACAGACCCATGAGCGCCGCGATGATGCCGAGCACCATGGCGATGCACAGCGAGACGACGGCGAGCTCGAGCGTGAGTCCCAGGCCCTGCAGAAGCAGCGGAAGCGACTCGGCGAACAGCTCAAAGAAGCTCATGCGCAAGCTCCCTTCGGTCTATGTGACACGAACAACGAGGTGACGGCGCCCTGGCGTCAGGGCGGCGTCATCACGCGAGTCGGGAAGGCGCCCCAGCTGGCAGCCGGGGCGCCCCAAGCCAACTGATGCCTACGCGGTCGCGACGTACTTCTCGAGGATCTCGTTGTAGGTGCCGTCCTCCATGATCGCGGCCAGGCCGGCGTTGAAGGCAGCGAGCAGCTCGGCGTTCTCGCCCTTCTTGACGGCGAAGCCGTACGGGGTGGCGTACTCGGAGTCGCTCTCGACCTCGGCGACCAGCTTGAGGTCGACGTTGCCGGTGGCGATGGCGTAGGCCATGATGGGCGTGTCCTCGAAGCAGGCGACGGAGTTGCCGGCAATGACGTCCTGGTACATGACGTCGGAGTCGTCGAACTGGACGGTGGTGAAGCCGTACTGGTCCTGGATCGAGAGGGCCCACGACTCGCTCATGGTGCCGGTCTTGACGGCAACGGTCTTGCCGGCGAGGTCGTCAAGAGAGGCGATGTCACCGGAGGCCAGGGCGGCGCAGCAGACGGTGGAGTCATAGTAGGGGTCGGAGAAGTCGAAGATCTCCTTGCGCTCGTCGGTGATCGACATGCCGGCGATCATGCCGTCGGACTGGCCGGACTGGACGGCCTGGAGGGCGGCGTTGAAGCCGAGCGGCTCGAGCTCGTACTCAAAGCCCTGGTCGGCGGCGATGGCGGCAAGGATGTCGATGTCGATGCCCACGTAGGTGCCGTCGACATCGGCGTACTCGAAGGGCGCGAAGACCGTGTCGGTGGCGATCTTGTACACGGCGCCGTCGGCGGAGCCGCCGTCGGAGGAGCCACCGCAGGCAGCCAGGGCCAGCGCAAGGATGCCGGAGCCGCCAAGGAACGCCCTACGAGAGATGTTGTTGCTCATGGTTACCCCCTGTTGGTCGTGCCCCGTGCCGGGGCAGTCTGCCTCTAGTGGACCAGTATGGGCCGCCACTTGACTACCCTAAAGCGGGTCGCGCCATGATTTACCGATGATTTACGCCAAATGCAGTGCGCAGGCCGGGCGTGTCGGGCGACTTGGGTATACTCTGCTGTGCCGGTCGGGCGCGCGC
>SUUD01000074.1 GCA_015062715.1 Olsenella sp.
CGACGCCAAGGTCGCCATGGATGCCGGCGCCTGGGCCGTCGTGGTGGGCACGGGCATCACACACCCTACCTCCATCACCAGCTGGTTCGTGGACGCGATCTCCTGATGGTCTTGGCGCGACCGGGAGGGCGGGCCGTTTGCCTGCCCTCCCGGTCGCGGTGCTCATAGGACGTACCGATGGATGGCCCTCATGCGGGCAAGGCAACGTCTACCAGAGGGCGGGGGTATCTTTCGGCAAATAGTGTTCCATGGCGTTGCCGCCGAAGCGCAGCGCGTTGAGGATGGTGACGATGCGTTCCCTGGTGAGCGAGGTCTTCTCGTGGAGCAGCCAGTTGCGCAGCAGCATGAGATGCATCTCGACCATCGACTCGACGAAGCCCCGGCGCAGCTCGTCTTGGGGCATGTGGTCCTCGTCCATCATGATGCTCACGTGCTCCGAGAGCTGGCGGCGCAGCTTCTGCTCGAAGTAGGGGTCGCCGTGGGGTCCCAACAGGGCGCACAGCCGCATTCGGTTGGCATCGCAAAGCTCAAACCAACAGCTCAGTGAGTAGGGGGGCAGTATGGGAAAGCCCCACTCGGTCTTTGGGCGGGCCTCATCCTGAGCGGCGTGCTCGAGCGCCAAGGCATCGACATGCGCAAACGCTGCGATGAGCTCGTCCTCTATGGTTTGGATTACCTCGTAGATGTCAGAGAAGTACACATAGAACGTGCTGCGGACTATGCCAGCCTCCTTGCAGAGACGGCTTACGCTGACCTTGTCAAAATCAGTCGTGTCGAGCAGGGATACATAGGTGTCGATTATGCGCTCGCGCGTCTGCTCGCTCTTGCTGGTCTTGAAGCTCGCGCCGGGCTTGTCCAAGGGGACCTCCCTACCGTGTCGTATCGCTAGCCATTGTACGTTCGCCCTTGCGGCGTGAATAGCGCGCGCAGCGTCGCCTAATCGACCATATTTAACCATTTACCTGCAAAATCGTACAGTCTCGACGGTTTCGTCCGATTCGAACACGTCGCGTTCGTCCCGTTCGAATCGGACACTGCGACGCGGCGCTGTTCTGGGATGGCCCCATGCGGCAACCTACGATGGCCCTGTCATTCCGGTGCATGACACCACGGCAGGGAAGGAGCTAGCATGGAAGAGAAAGCCGCTTCGAAGTCGCACTACCTGAGGGCCTGGCCCCTCCTTTTGTTCTGCGTGATGGCATACTTCATCACTGCCACCGTCAGCAGTTCCATGAACATCGCTGCCGGCATCCTCGAGGAGGCGCGTGGCTGGAACGCCGTGCTCATCACGTCGATGATCTCGGTGGCCAGCGTGGGCAACGTCGTCATGGGCTTCGTCGCAGGGCGGCTCTGCGCCAAGCACTCGCCCAAGCTGCTGTGCTTCGTCTGGGCGGCGCTCTATCTTGTGGGCCTCGCCCTGCTGGGCGTCTCGAAGGAGTTCGCCATCTTCTCGGTCGCCATGGTGGTGGCCAACGCATCGGCCTCCGCCTGGGGCTTCAACACCGTCCCCGTGTTCGTGGCCAACTGGTTCCCCAACAAGAAGGGCGCCATCCAGGGCTTCGTCTCGATGGGCATCCCCCTTGGCGCCGGCTTCTCAGCCATGGCCTACAACTTTGGCATGCAGCGCTTTGGCATCGACGGCGCCTTCATCCCCTTCATGGTCATCGCTGCCGCGGCGCTCGTGCTGCTCGGTGTCTTCGTCACCGTCACGCCCGAGGAGCGCGGCCTCGTGCCCGACTCGCTTGACCGATGCGAGCCGCACACTCCGACCCTGGTCGCCCCCGAGGGGGGCGAGGACAACACCGCGCTCACGAGTCATCTCCTGCACGACGGGCGCTTCATGGCCCTCTCTGTCATCCTGGGCATTCAGCTGCTCTACTCGGGCGGACTGATGGTCCAGATCGCCCCGCGCCTGTTTGAGCTGGGCTATTCCATGGACGAGGCCATCAATGCCATGCTCGTCTCGGCGCTCTTCGCCTGTGTGGGCAGCTGGATTGCCGGCGTGGTGGGCGACAGGATCGGGTCTCGCGCGGGCACCGCAATCACCTACGGTGTCGGCATCGTCGGCATCCTGCTCAACCTCACGGGCACGGGATTCGGCGTCTACGCAAGCCTCGCCTTCATCGGGGCGGTCACCGGCGCCGCCAGCAACTGGCCGGTCACCATTTGCGCGGACCTGTTTGGCCGAGAGGGCTTCACGGGGTCGTTCGGCCTGATGCAGCCCGTCATCCAGCTCGTGGGCGCCATCGGCCCCAGCTTCTTCGCGCTCATCTCCGGCGCCACCGGCAGCTACTTCGTGTCCTATGTGGCCGGCGCCATCCTCATGCTCGTTGGCCTGGTCGCCTTCCTGTTGGTGAGTCGGGGAGGTCTCACGGTGGGGGAGGCGAGGCCGGACGAGATATAGCGCGTGATTCGACCCCATTAGCGACCAGTCCCAAGATAAGGAGAAGTGAGATGATCAAGAAGAACCTCAAGACGCTCGTGGGCGTGTACAGCTGCGCCCTGTGCCTCATGGCCCTCATCGTTCCGGTGTCGGTACTGGCGAGCATAGCCCAGGCGTTCCCCGATACGCCCATCACCACCATCCAGCAGATTGTCACCCTGCCCTCGCTCATCGCCATCCCCGCCGGCATCATCGTCTCCAAGTTCGCCTCCAAGATTCATAAGAAGACCTTCGCCCTCTTCTTCACCGTCCTTTACATCGTCGGCGGCTCCATGCCCGTCTGGCTGCACTCCGACTTCAGCCAGCTGCTGTTCTCGGCCGTGCTCGTGGGCATCTCGCTGGGCGGCCTGCAGAATGCCATGACCACCATCATCCCCGACTACTTCGAGGGAGAGGAGCGCGGTACCGTCCTGGGGCTGCTCTCGACCTTCGTCTGCCTGGGTGGCTTCATCTATACCAGCGCGGCTGCCACCCTGGGTGCCCAGGACTGGACCCACGCCTTCTACGCGTACTTCATCGTGGGCATCTTCCTCGTCCTGGAGATCATCTTCCTGCCCCAGGGCAAGCTCGAGCCCAAGGCCGAGAAGGGCGAGCACGTGGTGGTTCCCAAGGAGATCATCTTCCTGTGCGTCTTCGGCTTCGTCCTGTACACCTTCGCCCAGCTCTTCAACTCCAATGAGGCGCTGCTTGTGGCCGAGCGCGGCTTGGGCGGCACCGCCGAGGCGGGCATGGCCTCCTCCGCTTACACCCTGTCCGGCCTGCTCGCCGGTGTCATCGTGGGTCCTCTCATCAAGGTCTTCAAGAAGCAGGCCCCCACGGTCACCTTCGCGTTCACCCTCATCGGCCTGGTGCTGTATGCCATCGCCCCGAGCGTGCCCGTCCTGTGCGTCGCCGGCTTCATGATCGGCCTTGGCTATCAGAGCTTCACGCCCTTCGGCGGCATGGGTGCGGCCAACTTCTCGCTGGCCATGGGCATGGCGTTCAACATGCAGCTCTGCAACGCCTCCTCCTCCCTCGGCCAGGCCCTCTCGCCCTTCACCACCTCGTTCCTGGGCAACCTCTTTGGCGGCTCCATCACCACGATGATCTGGATCGGCGTGGTCGCCATCGCAATCCTCACCGTCTGTGGCTTCCTGTACTTCAACAAGGTCGACATCACCAAGCCCCGCGCCATCGGGGAAGGTGCCCAGGAGTAGGCGTCACCGACCCATAACCCAATAGGATGCGAAAGGAGAGCATCATGGCACGAAACGTCGTCACCAAGACCGTCATCTGCAACGGCAACCCCACAGAGGTCACCATGCGCGAAATGCTCATGCCTGCCACGCAGGAGGAGCTTGACGCCATGACCCCCGAGGAGCGCGAGGACTACAAGTTCCTCTCCGCGTTCAATCCCCACACCTACGAGCCCGCCCCCGGCATCATCTGCGAGCAGGACGTGGCCGTGGAGATGCGCGATGGCGTGAAGATCTACGTTGACATCTATCGCCCCAAGACCGAGGAGAAGGTCCCCCTGATCATTTCCTGGAGCTTCTATGGCAAGCGCCCGTTTGACGGCCAGTCCGACTGGCAGATCATGGGCGTGCCACCCCAGACCGTCTCCAACATGTCCAAGTTCGAGAGCCCCGACCCCGGCTACTGGTGCCGTCGTGGCTATGCCGTCGCCAACGTCGACCCGCGCGGCGTGGGCCACTCCGGCGGTGACTTCATGCAGTTCGGCACCCAGGAGGGCAAGGACGGGTACGACTTCATCGAGTGGGCTGCCCAGCAGGAGTGGTGCAATGGCAACGTGGGCATGGGCGGCAACTCCTGCGTCGCCATGACGCAGTGGCGCATCGCCTCCCAGCAGCCGCCCCACCTGAAGTGCATCGCCCCGTGGGAGGGTACGAGCGACATGTACCGCGAGTCGCTCTACGAGGGCGGCATCCCCGCGCACACCTTCGTGGGCATGGTGGTCCGCGAGGCCGTGGGTCCCAACTGCATCGATGACACCGCCGCCAACGCCGAGCGTTATCCCTTCATCGACTGCGACTACTGGAAGGACAAGGACCCCATCTGGAAGAACATCACGATTCCCACGTATGTGACTGCCAGCTGGAACCACTTCCACCTGCGCGGCTCCATCCAGGGCTTCCGCAAGATCAAGAGCCGCAAGAAGTGGCTCCGCGCACACCGCGACTTCGAGTGGCCCGATGCCTACAATCCCAAGAACCTCGCCGACCTCGAGCGCTTCTACGAGCGCTACCTCAAGGGCGTCAACAACGGTTGGGAGATGACCCCGACGGTGCGCATCGACGTCCAGGACGTGGGTTTCCTCAACTACCAGGACGAGCGTCCCGAGGAGGCCTTCCCCCTCAAGCGCACCCAGTACGAGAAGCTCTATCTCGATGCCTCCGACATGACCATGAAGGCCGAGCCGGTCGAGGCACAGGCCATGGCATCCTACGATTCCGAGACCGAGGAGGCCTGCTTCGACTATGTCTTCCCCGAGGACACCGAGCTCACGGGCTACCTCAAGCTCCACATGTGGGTTGCCGCAGAGGACTACGATGACATCGACCTGTTCGTGAACGTCCAGAAGCTCTCCACCACCGGCGAGTTCCTCCCCATCACCCTCTTCGGCGAGCCTCACCCCGGTGCCTGGGGCAAGATGCGCGTGTCCCGTCGCAGGCTTGACGAGAAGCTCTCCACGAGCTTCCAGCCCGTTCAGGCACACACGGTGAGCGAGAAGCTCGAGCCCGGCCAGATCGTGCCGGTGGACATCGAGATCTGGCCGACGAGCCGCTTCTGGCACAAGGGCCAGCAGATTCGCGTCCAGGTATCCGGTCGCTACATCCGCGAGGGCTGGTTCGAGCCCCTGATGTGGGATACGGACAACCATGGCAACACCCTCATCTACACCGGCGGGGAGCATGACTCCTACCTGCAGATCCCCGTCATTCCGCCGCGCTTCCAGGACGGCGACATCATCATCCGCTAGTACGCGGGCAGCTAAGCATCGGCATGTGAAAGGACGGGAACATGGAACAGGAAGTCTTTGAGAAGCTCGTCGAGAAGTGCGCCTATCTCTGGGGCGTCGACGCAGAGACCATTACGACCGACACCACTTTTGAGGAGCACGGCACCAAGAGCGTCCAGATCTCCCAGATGACCACCTTCCTCGAGGACGAGTTTGACTGCGAGGTCAACTACATGCAGTTCAAGCGCAACAAGACCCTGGGCGAGGCGGCAGCCTTCGTTGCCGGACTGCTTGACGAGTAGGCGGCAGGGCACGTCATCACGGGGCCTTGGGTCCGGCATGTCCCCGGGCGCAGGGCCCCACTTCCTTAGGGTGTTTTCGAGAAAGGGAGAGGAACCGCATGAACGAGTTTCTCCAGGGAATGATCGATCGGGCAAAGGCCGCGCCGCAGCGCGTCTGCTTCCCCGAATCGTCTAACGTTGACATCCTTCGCACGGCACAGCGTGTCGTCGAGGCCGGCATTGGTACGCCGGTCCTTGTGGGAAACGAGGGTGTCGTCCGCGGCATGGCGTCCGACAACGGCGTGTCGTGCGAGGGCTTCGAGTTCTTTGACAACGGCGATGAGGCCATGCGCGAGGAGCTTGCCGCCCACTTGGAGGCCCAGGGCTACGACGCCTTCAGCCACAAGGCGGTGCTGCGCAAGGCAAAGGACCCGGTGAACTGCGGCATGCTCTTGCTGCGCGCCGGGGTGGTCGACTGCGTTGCGGCGGGCAAGGACTATTCCACGGGCGACGTGGTCTTCTCGGCCATGAGCTTCGTGGGGCTGGCCGAAGGCGTCGAGTCGCCTTCGAGCATCGGCATTGCCGACATACCCGGTTTCGAGGGGCCCGAAGGCCAGATGCTGGGACTTGCCGACTGCGCCATCACCGCCCAGCCGGACGCCGCAGACCTGGCGGGCATCGCCATCTCGTCCGCAGACACGGTCTCCGCCCTTTTGGGCTGGGAGCCTCGCGTGGCCCTGCTGGCGTTTTCGACCTGCGGGTCCGCCGAGCACGAGACCATCGACGTGGTTCGCGATGCCGTGGGGCGCGTGCACGAGCTGCGCCCCGACATCAAGTGCGACGGTGAGTTCCAGCTCGACTCCGCCATCATTCCGGCGGTGGCTGCCCGCAAGGTCCCACGGGCGAGCGAGGTGGCTGGCAGGGCGAACGTGCTGGTCTTTCCCAATCTGCATGCGGGTAACATCGGCGTCAAGCTCATCCAGACCTTCGGTCATGCAAATGCCTATGGCCCGGTGCTGCAGGGCTTCGCCCAGCCGGTCTGTGACTTCTCCCGCTCCGCGCCGGTTGAGGAGATGCTTGGCAACGTGGCCATGCTCGTGATTCGTGCTGCGGCGCAGAAGGGTTAGGTGATGGTCGTGAAGGTCTTTGCCATCAATCCCGGTTCCACCTCCACCAAGATCGCCCTGTTTGAGGATGAGGAGTGCCTCTTCAAGAGCACGGTGCGACACCCGAGTGAGGAACTTGCCCAGTACGGATCGCTTTCCGAGCAGATGGGCTATCGCGTAGCCTCCATCACGACGGCCCTTGAGGAGGGGAAGATCGACCTTTCCGGTTGTGCGGCCTTCGTGGGACGAGGCGGTGGGCTTCTGCCCCTGGAGGGAGGCGTGTACGAGGTCACCGACCTGGTCGCGGAGCACTCCATCACCTGTGCCAACGGCGTCATCCACCCAGCTGGCCTCGGCCCCACCTTGGCGCGGAGCTTCGCCGCACGCCTTGGCGGCCGTGCCTTCGTCGTCAACCCGCCCGACACCGACGAGCTCTGCGACCTCGCCCGCATGACGGGCATCAAGGGCGTCTACCGCAACGTCCACCTGCACGCGCTCAACCTCAAGGAGACGGCCATCCGCCACGCCCATGGCATGGGGAGGCGCTACGACGAGTGCAACTTCGTGGTCTGTCATCTGGGCGGAGGCCTCTCCGTCTCGGCGCATCGCCACGGGCGCATGATAGATGGCAATGACATCGTGGGCGGCGACGGTCCCATGGCCCCCACGCGCTGCGGCGCCGTGCCCGTGGCCGAGGTCCTCAACTACCTCGAGGCCGGCCACTCCATCGCCGAGGTCCGCAAGATGTGCATGAAGACCGGCGGCTTCGAAGACCTGCTGGGCACCTCGGATGCCATAGAGGTGGTCCGTCGCGCAGGCGAGGGCGACACCATGGCGGCCCTTGCCTGGCATGGCATGATCTACCAGGTATGTAAGGAGATTGGCTCCATGGCGGCCGCTTTGGGCGGGCGCGTCGACGGCATCCTGCTGGGTGGCGGCATGGTGTACGAGCAGTCCCTGGTCAAGGCCATCGAGGACAACTGCGGCTGGATCGCGCCCGTCTCGGCCTATCCCGGCGAGTTCGAGATGGAGGCCATGGCGGCCGGCGCCATCCGCGTGCTTACGGGCGAGGAGGCACTCAAGACCTATACGGGCATCCCTGTGTTTCAGGGATTCTGCGAGCAGTAGGAGCGAGTTGGGTTGATCGGGCTGGCGTTGTCTTGCCAGCCCGATCCTCACGGACACGAGGAAACTACCATGAACGATCGGGACCTGACCTCCCGCCGCTGGCTCATTCTGGCCGCTTCTTGCCTGGTCAACCTATGCATCGGGTCGCTCTATGCGTGGAGCGTCTTCGCGCGGCCTATGGCCGAGCGTCTGAGTTCGCTGAACGGGACCGAGGTGATGGGGCTTGCCATCGTCTTTACGGTCGCCAATGCCGTGGGGCCCATCACCATGATTTCCGGTGGGGCCATCGTGGACCGCATCGGGCCGGGCTGGGTCATTCGGGTGGGAGGCCTGCTCTTTGGTGCCGGCATGATCGCCTCGGGCTTTGCCACGAGCGTCGCCTGGCTTGTTGTCTCCTATGGACTTGGGGTGGGGCTTGGCGTGGGCATGGTCTATGGGGCGACCGACT
>SUUD01000075.1 GCA_015062715.1 Olsenella sp.
CAGTCGTGTCAACAGTAATCTGACGGGGGAGACAACCGGGGACGGTTCTGATTTGTCTCAGAGACAGCTGGGGACGAATCTGAAGGCAGACCCGTCCCCAGCTGTCTCTGAGACAAATCAGAACCGTCCCCGGTTGTCTCCCCCGGCGGCTACAGCTCGATGCCCAGCGCGACGGGGCAGTGGTCGCTGCCAAAGACCTCGTCCAGGATGGAGGCGCTGGTCACGCGGTCCGCCACGTCATTGCTCACCAGGAAGTAGTCGATGCGCCAGCCCGCGTTGGTGGCACGCGCGCGCATGCGGTAGCTCCACCAGCTGTAGGCGCCCTCCACGTCGGGGTGGAGCAGGCGGAACGTGTCGGTGAACCCGGCGTCGAGCAGCTTGGTGAAGCTCTCGCGCTCCTCGTCCGAGAAGCCTGCGTTGCCGCGGTTGGGGCCGGGGTTCTTGAGGTCGATCTCGTTGTGCGCGACGTTGAAGTCGCCGCAGGTGACCACGGGCTTCTCTGCGGCAAGGCCGCACAGGAAGTCGCGGTACCACGCGTCCCACTCCAGGCGCACGTCAATGCGCTTGAGCCCGTCCTGCGCGTTGGGGGTGTACACGTCGACGAACCAGAAGCGGTCGAACTCGAGCGCACAGACGCGACCCTCGTCGTCGGCGACCGGGCAGCCGATCTGCCGGATGACCCGCAGCGGCTCCTCGCGGCTGAACACGGCCGTGCCCGAGTAGCCCTTGCGCTCGGCGTAGTTCCAGGTCTGGTGATAGCCCGGCAGGTCGAGCGCGACCTGGCCCTCCTGGAGCTTGGTCTCCTGGATGGCGAAGACGTCGGCGTCGAGCGTCTCGAGAATCTCGGTAAAGCTGGGGTCCTTCTTCATGACGGCGCGCAGGCCGTTCACGTTCCAGGAAACAAACCGCATTTCGCGGGTGGTATCGGTCATCCGGGCTCCTCTCGGGTTGGTGAGCACCGGACAAGTATAGCCGCTGCGGGCCAGCCCTACATGCCCAGGAACTCCCGCCAGCGCGGCAGCTCGCGCAGCCCCTGGCGGTGCCCCATGGCAAAGGCCACCTCGAGCTTGTCGCGGTCGAGGGTGCTGTTCTCGACCGGCATCTCGTCGGGCCACACCACGTAGGCGGCGCCAGTCCGCTCGAGCTCGAGCAGGTGGTCGAGCGCGGCGTTGTAGCGCTCGTGCCGGGTGAGCATGGCGTTGCGCAGGTAGGGGTGGCCCTTGAAGAGCCGCTTGGTGACGAGCCGCTCGCCCTCGGTAAGCTCGGGGCGTCGATAGCCCCGCACGTGCGTGGCTATGACGAAGAACTTGCCGAACCCGTCGTCCTCGGCGAGATGGACGGGGATGCCGGCGCCGGTTCCCATGCCGCCGTCCATCATGACCTGCCCGTCGATCGTGATGGGCGGCATCATCTGGGGGAGCGTCGAGCTGGCGCGGACCCGGTCGAGCAGGTCGACCTCGCGGTGGATGTCCTCGCGGCCCCAGGTGACCGTGCGGCCGGTGTCCCGCTCGAAGGACTGGATGCGCAGGCGCGCGGGGTTGTCGCAGAAGGCCTCCCAGTCAAACGGCACGGGGCCGAAGACCGCGTTCTCGCGATAGAGGTAGTCGGCGTTGAAGAAGCCCTTGCCCGTGGCGAGGGAGGTGGCCCCGCCCACCTTGGGGTCGTCGGCGACGTCGACGAAGGCGTACCTGACGCGCTCGAGGTCGCGCGAGAGGTAGTTGACCGCGCTGCTAGAGCCGGCCGAGATCCCGCAGACGTAGTCGAAGTGGATGCCCTCCTCGAGCAGGACGGTGATGAGGCCCGCGGTGTAGGCGCAGCGCATGCCGCCGCCCTCGAGGACGAGCGCGCAGTCGAAGACGTTGTTCTCCATGGTAGGCACGGCGGCATACCTCCAAGAAACGCATAACAGGAACGAGGGGACGCATCCCTCGCCCCCTCATTCCTTGCTGGATATCCTGCTGCTACTATCAGATGTACCCAAAGTGTCGCTCTGCGCGACAATTCCCATGCTCATCACGGATTCTTCAAGAGGAGTGACCATGGCTGAAAATAAGGTCGTCACCGATCCCATGGAGGCCGCCGCCGAGCTCTCGCATGCGGTCGACGAGGCGGGCAGCGTCGTCTTCTTTGGAGGCGCCGGCGTCTCCACGGCCAGCGGGATCCCCGACTTCCGCAGCCCGGACGGCCTGTACAGCCAGCGCTTCGCCTACCCGCCCGAGACCATGCTCTCGCACGAGTTCTACGAGACGCACCCCGAGGAGTTCTTCGACTTCTACCGCTCGAAGATGATTGCCCTGTGGGCGAAGCCCAACCGCGCCCACGAGAAGCTCGCCGAGCTCGAGGCGGCCGGCAAGGTCCGCGCCGTCGTCACGCAGAACATCGACGGCCTCCACCAGATGGCCGGCTCCAAGAACGTGCTCGAGCTCCACGGGAGCGTCCACCGCAACGTCTGCCGGCGATGCGGGCACGTCTACTCGGCCGAGTGGGTCATGCAGACGCAGGGCGTGCCCGTGTGCCCCTCGTGCGGCGGCCGGGTCAAGCCCGACGTCGTGCTCTACGGCGAGTCGCTCGACGATGGCGTCATGGCGGAGTCGGTGCGCTCGATCGCCAGCTGTGACCTGCTCGTCATTGGCGGGACGTCGCTCGTGGTGTGGCCGGCCGCGGGGCTGGTGCGCTACTTCCAGGGCGACCGGGTCATCATCTGCAACCTCGAGCCCACGCCCCAGGACTCCCTGGCCGACCTCGTGCTCGCCTGCGACATCGCCCGCGCCTTCGACTTCTGACGTTTGGCGGGAGGTGCCCGACTCGCCCCGATTGCTTGCTACAATCACAGGGAAGGTCACCACCAGCACCTGAAACGCACAACAGAAGGGACCTGGCAAACATGCTTCGCGAAACGTTCGAGACCTGGAAGTGCGGCAGCCACGAGGTGTCGCTCTCCCGCCCCCGCATCATGGGCATCCTCAACGTCACGCCCGACTCCTTCTCCGACGGGGGCGAGAACCTGGACGCCAAGGATGCCGTGCGTCGTGGGCTCGAGATGCTCGACCAGGGCGCCGACATCATCGACGTGGGCGGCGAGTCGACGCGGCCCGGCTTCACGCCGGTCACGCCCGAGCAGGAGGCCGAGCGCGTGGTGCCGGTCGTGCGCGAGCTGGTCGATGCCGGCGCGGTCGTGTCGGTCGACACGCGCCATCCCGAGGTCGCCAGGATGTGCGCCCGCCTGGGGGCCGCGATCATCAACGACGTCACGGGCTTCACCGACCCCGCGATGGTCGAGATGGCCGCGGAGACCGAGGTGGGGTGCGTCATCATGCACGCCGGCGAGGTCGCCCCGCGCGTGACCCGCCGCTCGGTCACCCTCGACGCGCAGGTGCAGCGCCACCGCGACGCCGACGCGGAGGAGCCGGCCGAGGAGGGCGAGGGCGAGCAGGGCGAGCCCGCCCGCGACCCGCGCCTCCCGGTGAGCGACCGACTCGAGGAGGTCATGGAGCGCTCGGCCCGCGGCATCGCCAACCCCATGGTCAGGCTCTCCTCGGGCAACCGCCAGTTCACCCTGCCCGACGAGGGCCCCATCATGCGCCAGATCATGGGCTTTCTGGGCGACCAAGCGCGCACGCTCATGCGCGCGGGCGTCGCCCACGAGCGCATCTGCATCGACCCCGGCGCCGGCTTTGGCAAGCAGGCGGACGAGGACGTCGTGATCCAGCGCGCCACCCAGAAGATGGTCTCGATGGGCTACCCGGTCATGTGCGCCATCTCGCGCAAGCGCTTCGTCGGCGCCATCTCGGGCATCCACGAGGCCGAGCGGCGTGACGTCGCGACCATCGGCGCCGCGCTCGCGGCCGTCGAGTCCGGCGCGCGCATCCTGCGCGTGCACGACGTCGCGGGGCTCTCGCAGGCGCTCTCCGGCTACTGGGCCGTGGCGCACCCCGACCCGCGCCGCGCCTTCGTGGCGCTCGGCTCGAACGTGGGCGACCGCCTGGGCTACCTGGGGAAGGCCATCGCCCTCATCAACCAGATCCCGCTGACCGCCGTGGTCAACGTGAGCCACGCCTACGAGTCCGACCCCGCCTACGGCATCGCCACCAAGGTGGCCAACTGCGTCATCGAGCTCCGTTCCGAGCTCTCGCCGCTCTCGCTGCTCGACGCCCTGCTCGGCGTGGAGGACCAGCTGGGCCGCCAGCGCCCCCAGGGCATGGACGGGCACGGCCCGCGCACCATCGACTGCGACCTCGTCTGGATGGAGGGCGAGGTCCACGCGGGCGCCAGGCTCAGCCTGCCGCACCCGGGCCTCGGCGAGCGCGACTTCGTCCTCGTCCCCATGGAGGACCTCATGCACGACCCCACGCGCTTCCTCACGCACGCCGGCGTGCACGTCGTGCCGCCCGAGGAGCGCGTCGGCCGCATCAGGTCCGACCTGGGAGAGATCCCATGGCAGTGACGCACGAGTTCGACCTGCGCACGTCATGCGCGATGTCGCAGGTCATAGCCCTGCCGCTCGTCTGCTCGATGGGCATCACCGACGCCATCCCCGGCTCGCGCGTGAGCTGGCCCTCCGGCGTGGTGCTCGAGGACGGCACGCCGTGCTGCCCCGAGCTGGGCGTCTCCGTGCGCTATGAGGGCGGGATGGTCGCGCGGGTGTCGCTGGCCCCCGGCGAGCCGTGCCAGGCGAGCCCCGAGGAGCTCGAGGCCGCCGTCAGGTCCCGCGTCGCCGCGTGGGAGGCTGCCCTCTCGCCGCGCACGGCCCCGCTCGGTCCCGTGCTGGGCGAGCTCTTCGACCGCGTCGACCTCATGGGCGAGGAGGTCGAGGCGCTGCTTCCCGACGGCCAGGCCTTCGCCCGCGGCCGGCTGGCCGGGCTCGACCTGTGGGGTCGCGTGACGATCGTCATCGACGGCCGAGAGCTCGAGCTCTCGCCGGAACAGGCCCGCCTGCGCCGGCCCTCCTAGGCCACGGCGCACTTCTCGGGGAGGTCGACGTGCACGACTACATGCTGGGACTTTACGAGAAGGCGCTGCCACCCACCCTCACGTGGCGCGAGCGGCTGGCGGCCGCCGGCGAGACCGGCTTCGACTACCTCGAGATCTCGATAGACGAGACCGACGAGCGCCTCATGCGGCTCGACTGGTCGCTTGACGAGCGCCTCGACCTGCTGCGCGCCATGTCCGAGACGGGCGTGCGCGTGGAGTCGATGTGCCTCTCGGCGCTGCGGCGCTTCCCTCTGGGCGACCCCGACCCGGCCGTGCGCGAGCGCGGCCTGGGCGTCCTCGGCGCCGCCCTCGAGCTCGCGCGCGACCTGGGGCTGCGCATCATCCAGATTCCCGGCTACGACGTCTACTACCAGGAGAGCACCGAGCAGACGCGCGAGCTGTTCGCGGAGACGCTGCCGGCGGCGATCGAGATGGCGTCGCGGGCGGGCGTTCCTCTGGGCTTCGAGACCATGGAGCCGCTCTTCATGGACCAGGTGTCCAAGGCCATGCGCTACGTCAGGATGGTCAACAGCCCCTACCTGGGCGTCTATCCCGACCTTGGCAACGTGAGCAACGGCTCGCTCATCTCGGGGGTGCCCGTGGAGCAGGACGTGGCGACGGGCGCCGGGCACATCTTCGCTGCGCACTTCAAGGAGACGGTTCCCGGGGAGTACCGCGACCGCATGCTGGGTGACGGCACCACCGACTACGACGGGGCGCTGGCCGCGCTGCTGCCGCAGGGCGTGCGGCGCTTCGTCTGCGAGATCTGGTACCACGGGGGCGACGCCTGGCGTGACGACCTTGTGGCCACCTCGCGCTTTGCCCGAGAAAAGATTGAGGCCGCCTTCGCACGCCTGTGACGAGACGGTCGGGGACGGTTCTGGTTTGTCTCAGAGACAGGTGGGGACGGGCCTGTTGGTCAGACCTGTCCCCACCTGTCTCTGAGACAAACCAGAACCGTCCCCGACCGTCTCTCAGCCGAGACTGATGGAGCGAATCCCGCGCAGGGTGAGGTCGGGATCGATGGCGTCGAAGAGGTCGGTAGCATGGCTCACGGTGCGTGCGAGCCCGCCGGTGCCCACCACCGTGGCGCCCTCTATGCCCAGCTCCGCCTTGATGCGGCCCACCAGGCCCTCCGCCTGGGCCGCCGCCCCAATGACGAGGCCCGACTGCACGGCCGTCTCGGTGGTGTTGCCCAGCGCGGACGCCGGTGCCTCGATGGGGACGCTCGAAAGCTTTGCCGCGCGCGAGAACAGCGCGTTCGCCGAGAGCATGAGGCCGGGCGAGATGGCCCCTCCGCAGTAGGCGCCTTCCTTGTTGACCACGTCGATGTTGGTCGCGGTGCCAAAGTCGACGACGATGACCGGCGCCCCGTAGGTCTCGCGTGCCGCGAAGGCGTTGGCGACGCGGTCGGCGCCGACCTGCCCCGGGTTGGGGACGTCAAGCTCCATGCCACACTCCGCGCCGGGGCCGACCACATGGGGCTCCCTGCCCAGCAGCGAGGTCAGGCAGCGCCTCCACGCGCGGGTGAGCACGGGGACCACGCAGGCCAGGCCCGCGTCCGTGACCGCGCCCATGTCGAGCCCGTCCTTGTTGAAGTAGCCCCACAGCCGCGAATGCAGGCTGTCGGAGGTGTCGGTGTGGTCGGTGGCCATGCGCCACCCGTGGACGAGGGCGCCCTCCTCGTCGAAGAGTCCCAGCGTGCTCTGGGTGTTGCCGACATCGATGGCAAGGAACATGGTCTCCTCCGTTGTTCGCGCGTATGGGGCGTGGCCTGTCGCCATTATCGCCAATTGCGACGCTCGGCGCCAACGGCGGCCGTTTGTGGAGAAGCGCGTGACCTGCGCCTCGACGTGCGCCTGCGGCCCGTCCGTGCTATACTTCCAAAGCTTGTCTGTCCTGGTCGGTAACCAGGACAACCCCCCTAGCTCTGGTCGGTAACCAGGGCACGAAGAAGAGGAGTCCTGCCATGAAGCAAGGTATCCACCCCAATTACGTGGAGTGCCAGGTCCGCTGCAGCTGCGGCAACACCTGGACCACCTACTCCACCAAGTCCGAGATCCGCGTTGACCTCTGCGACAAGTGCCACCCGTTCTACACCGGCACCCAGAAGCTCGTCGACACCGGTGGTCGCGTCCAGCGCTTCGCCGACAAGTTCGGTGGCGCCGCTGCCGCCCAGCTCGAGAAGGCCAAGGCCGCCAAGGCCGCCAAGGCTGCGAAGGCCGCCGAGGAGCTCGCTGCCAAGAAGGCTGCAGCCGAGGCCAAGGCCGCCGAGAAGGCCAAGCGTGCCGCCGAGTTCGAGAAGAAGGCCGCTGCCGAGGCCGCCAAGGCCGACGCCGAGCCCGCTGCCGAGCCCGTCGCCGAGGAGACCGCCGAGTAGCGCGTCCCCACAACCGCGATGCCCCAAGGGGCGCCTGGCTTCGTGCCAGGCGCCCCTTCTCGTTTTCGCGCCCCTTCTGGGCCCTGTCTGAATCCTGAATGCCGGCGGCCCATGACGGGTAGCATCTAGTGCGTCCGCATCGCCCGGGCGTGGCCGGGCATGGCAGCAGGGAGGTCGCCATGACGCAGGACGAGCTTCAGGTCAGGCCGGCAGAGCGGCGCCGCAGGACGCTGCGCGAGTTCTCCGGGAGGGTGGGCCGTGCCGCGGGGCGCTTTCCGGTGGCGTTCGCCCTCACGGCCGTCGCCGCCGTGCTGCTCGTCATCCAGAGCCTGTCGTCGTGGATCGATGACCCCCGCACGGTCGCGTCTCTCGCCACGTGGCTTGACCCCGCGGCACTGGTCGCCAGGGGCTGCCTTGCGGGCTTTCCCGTGTCGGTGGTGGCGCAGCTGGCGGCAGAGCGCAGGGGCGGCGCACGGCCGGCGCTTGCCCGCCAGCTTGTGGCGGGAATCTCCGTCGCCGCCCTCGTCGCGGTCGCCGAGCATGCGTACGGTGGCGACTACGCCCTCTGGGAGATGCTCTTCCTCGCGGCGTTCATCGTGCCGCTCTTCCTGGGCCTCTGGCTGCTCTATGGCGCGGTGGACGAGCGGGCCCTGCTCCCCGTCGTTGCGAGCGGGCTGCTCTTCGCGCTCCTCCTCACATTGGTCTTCGTGATTGGCCTTATCGTCGTCTACGTGGCGTTCGAGGCGCTCGTCCTCGAGCTGCCCTTCGACCTGGCCGAGCCGATCTTCATCGTGGGCTACGCCTTCGCGTTCCCCGCCGCCTTCCTGGCGCGGGTCCCCGAGCCTGGCGAGCAGGCGGAGGCCCCACGGGCCTGGCGCTCGATCGTGGGCTACGTGGTGTTCCCGCTCTGCCTGCTGCTGCTTGCCGTCCTCTACCTCTACCTGGGCCGCATTGCGCTCACGCGCACCATGCCCTCGGGCGAGAT
>SUUD01000076.1 GCA_015062715.1 Olsenella sp.
CGGGAAGGTACGTGGGTGCGTCGGACTCGGCGGGGAGGGGCTGACCTGCGGGCTTGCTGCTGTTCTCCATGGCTTGTGACCTCCTGACGACGGAATGGTGGCGGGCCAAGTATATGCAACGGCCCGGTCGTGTGGCGCCCTCCCGGACAAGGTGCTACCGAGGTGCATCCCGCAGGGGGGTGGCGTCAGAGGATGGGTTTTCGTGGAGACGAAATGAGCGGTTGCGTCTTTTCGGACGTTTGCTATACTAGCTTTCGCTGCTTGCAGCAACACGGGCGTTTAGCTCAGGGGGAGAGCGCTTCCCTGACACGGAAGAGGTCACAAGTTCAAATCTTGTAACGCCCACCACAACTTCGCAGGTCAGAGCAAATGTCGCTCTGACCTGTTTTCTTATGCGGCCATGCGTCTGCCGACTGGGAATTCCGAAGGAATATACTGAGTCCGTTTGGAAGGCGGTGGCAGGAGCGCTTATGGAGTCCCGATTCAAGATCGAGGCGAGGGGGAGCTCGCTGGCCCGTGAGGTCATCGGCGGCCTCACGACCTTCTTGGCCATGGCCTACATCGCCGTCGCGAACCCGTCCATCCTCGTCGAGGCGGGCATGCCGTTCCAGGCGGCGCTGACCTCGACGTGCCTGGGCGCGGCCCTCATGTCCATTGTCATGGGGCTGGTCGCCAACCGCCCGATTGTGCTCGCGTCGGGGATGGGGGTCAACGCCGTCGTCGCCTACACGGTCTGCATCGGCATGGGCGTCGACTGGCGCGTGGCGATGAGCGTGGTGTTCCTGGAGGGCCTGGTCATCCTCGTCCTCGTCCTGTGCGGGTTGCGCAAGGCGATCATGGACGCGATACCGGGCGACCTGCGCCTTGCCATAGGCGTCGGGGTGGGCCTGTTCGTGGCGTTCATCGGGCTCAAGGGCGGGGGCGTCGTCGTGTCGGACGAGGCGACGTTCGTCGCGCTGGGCGACCTGACGTCTTCGACCTGCGTCGTGGCGCTCGTCTCGATCGCGGTCGCGGCCGTGCTTCATGCGCTCCGCGTGCCGGGGTCGCTGCTCATCTCGATCGCGGTCGCCACGGCGCTCGGCATCCCGCTGGGCGTCTCGAACGTCTCGGGGGAGTGGGGCTTCGGCCTCGACTTCTCGGCGTTCGCTGCGCCCTTCCAGGCAGACCCCGCCACGGGGTCGGCGGCGATCCTTTCCGTCGCGACGAGGCCCGCGCTGGTCCTCGTCGCCTTCTCGCTCTTGATGAGCGACTTCTTCGACACCATGGGCGACGTGATCGCCATCGGCAGGCAGGCGGGGTTCGCCGACGCGCGTGGCGAGATGGACGCGGATGACCTCCAGCCCATCCTCGTCGTCGACTCGCTGTCGGCCGTCGCCGGCGGGTTCCTTGGTGCGAGCTCGATCACGGTGTTCGTGGAGTCCGTGGTCGGCGCCGCCGCAGGTGCGCGCACCGGCCTCTCGAGCGTCGTCGCGGGCGCCCTGTTCGTGGTGCTCGCGTTTCTCGCCCCGCTCATCGGCATGGTGTCGGGCACCGCGACGTGCGGGGCGCTCGTGGTCGTGGGCTACCTCATGATGTCGTCCGTCGACGGGATCGACTGGGGCCGCATCGAGGTCGGGTTCCCGGCGTTCCTGATAATGGCGGGCATCCCGCTCACGTACTCGATTGCCAACGGCATCGGGCTCGGCTTCGTGGCGTATGTCGCGATCATGGCCCTCACGGGCCGCGCACGCGAGGTGCGGCCCCTCATGTGGGTCGCGGGCCTCGCGTTTCTGGTCATGTTCGTGGTTGGGTAGCAGGCCTGCCGTAGGGGCCGGTGCGCGTGGAGAAGGCAAGGCGAGGTAGGGAGGCGTGATGGACAGGCTCAGGATCGCGCTTGTGGGCTGCGGCAACGTGGGGCGCGCCTTCGTACGCATGCTCGAGGGTCGGCGCGACCTCATTCGCGGCACCTACGGGGCCGACCCCGTCATCACGTCGGTCGTCACCGGTCACGGCGGCGTCGTGCGCGAGGACGGCATTGACGCGGCCGCCCTGCGTGCCGAGGACCTCGACCCAGCCATCGACGCACTCTCCGTCATCGATGCCGGCGCGTACGACGTCTTGGTCGAGCTCACGCCCACCAACATCCGCAGCGGCCAGCCCGCGACCGACCACATCCGGCACGCCCTCTCGCGCGGCCGCCATGTGGTCACGGCCAACAAGGGGCCGGTCGCCTGGTTCTATCGCGAGCTGCGCGACCTTGCGGCCGAGAAGGGCGTCGCGTTTCTCCACGAGTCGGCGGTCCTCTCGGGCGCGCCCGTCTTCAACCTCTCGCGCGAGACCCTCATAGGCTGTCGCGTCACCGCCGTGCGCGGCATCGTCAACACCACCACCAACTTCGTGCTCTCCCAGATGCGGGACGGTGCCAGCCTGGATGAGGCCCTCGAGGAGGGCCGCCGCCAGGGCTTCGTCGAGGCCGACCCCTCGCTTGACCTGGACGGCTGGGATGCCGCCGCCAAGCTCTGCGTCCTCATGAACGTCCTCATGGACGCACGTATCACCCCGCCCGACATCCGGCGCACGGGCATCCGCGGCGTCACGGCCGAGGACCTTGCCGCTGCCAGGCGCTCGGGCGGGCAGGTCAGGCTCGTCTGCCGCGGGCGGTTCGACGAGGACGGCACCCCCGTGGGCGTGGTCGAGCCGGTCGTCGTGGAGCCGGGCGACGTCGCCCACATCACGGAGGGGACCATGTCGTTCGTCACGCTCACCACCGACCTCATGGGCGACATCAGCATCATCGAGCATGCCCACGAGCCCGAGATCGACCATCCCGCCTACGGCGTTTTCTGCGACGTCCTGCGCATCCTGCGGTCGTATCGCTAAGCAAACAGGAAGGGGAGTCCCATGCGCGTCATCGACCTCACGCACACCATCACCCAGGACATGCCCGTCTTTCCCGGGACCGACCAGCCGTCGATTCGCGGCTATGCGACGGTCCCCACCGACGGCTTCCGCGAGTGCATGATCACGCTCGACTCCCACACGGGCACGCACATGGACTCGCCGGCGCATGCCATTGCGGACGGCGACACGCTCGACCTGCTGCCCGCCGAGCAGTTCCTGGGCAAGGCGACCATCGTGGACTGCCGCGACGTCGCCCCGGGCGACGAGATTGGCCTTGAGCACGTAGAGGACCTTGGGTCGGTGGCCGAGGAGGCCGACTTCCTGGTCTTTCGCACCGGTTGGGGAGAGCGGTGGGACACGGATGGCTACTTTGGCGGCTATCCGCTGCTGTCCGACGAGCTCATCGACGCGCTCGTGGCGGGCGGCTGGAAGGGGATAGGCCTGGACGCCCCGAGCGTGGACTCCATTGACGCCATGACCAAGCACCGCAGGCTGCTGGGGATCCGCAACATCGTCATCGTCGAGAACCTGTGCAACCTAGGGTCGTGCCCCGAGGGACTGTTCTGGCTGGGCTGCTTCCCGCTGCGCTACGCCGGTGCCGACGGCTCGCCCGTCCGTGCCCTTGCCTGGGAGGAGTAGGCGGGTTACAGCTCGACCTGCCTTCTGGACCCAATCAGCTGCTCCTGGCGATCGGGACCGCCGGTGAGCCACGTCACGGAGGCGTACTGGCGCTCGGTGAGGGTGAGGGCACAGATCGAGCCCGTTGGCGGCACATCCTCGCGGAGATGTTCGAGCAGTGCCTCTGCTGCCCTTCGGGTGGGGGAGACGCGCATGAATACCTCAGGCTGCAACAGGGTGAACCCCTCTGCGACCAGCATCTTTCGATAGTTGGTGTAGGCAGTCTTGGTCCCTTGCCTGTTGGTGGGTCGGAGCATGACGATGATGCGCATGCGATCACACCCTCACGGGGTCAATAATCTCGGGCTCAAGAAGGCCAGGCAACTCGAGCAGTTCGGGATTCTCGTGAGCGATTGCGGACCGGAGGGAGTCGGCGGCAATGCCCGCGGCATTGACAAGCGTCACCTTGCGCCCGCGCATGTGGACTGCCGTGAAGGCGGCGTCCCGCAGCCGCGAGCGCTGCTCGCGGGAGAGGCGCTTCGCCGTGGTGACCACTTCGCTCGCGATGAGGTCGACGCATGGACGGTAGAGCTCGATCATGTCGTCTGTCAGGTTGAATGCGATGAGCTGGCTGTGGTGGTGCAGGCCGAACGCCGGAATGAAGCCCGTGGTGACGAGGTCCCGGGCGATGATGGCGCGGACGATGGCGTAGCCATAGTTGAGGCAGGCGTTGAGGGGGTCGTCGGTACGGCGGTTGAGACCGGGGTGCAGGTGCGAGAAGTAGGCACGGGCTGCGGCGCCCTCGGCGTTGCCGACGTCACCGGGCAGGACGTTCTGCGAGAACGCCCAGACCTCCTCCGCGCCCTCGAGCCCAAGGATGGCGAGGGCACGTGCCTGATTCTCGATCTTGCGGGTGACGATGCGCTGCCAGAGCAGGTCGCACAGCTCCTGGGAGGCCCCCACCTGCTCGTAGGCGACCTTTGTCTGGCGGGCGTTCGCGACCATGGGGATGGTGAGGGCTGCAGGATGGTGGTTGCGGCCCAGGTGGCAGATGATGACGTGCGCGTCGGCGAGGAGCGTCTGGGCCATGGTCGACATGCGTATGTTGGGGCCGCTCACCACGAGCATGAGCATGTCGGTAACGGGTATGGTGACGGAGCGGTCGTCTTGCTTCACGAGGAGCTGGCCATTGGTGACGTGGACCTCGGCCGGGTTCTCTATGCTGACGATTCTGAATGCCATGATTGCTCCCCTCTAAAGCGGCGGCAGTAGCCCTAGAATGGAGCTGAAATGGGTTGGTTGCTTACTCCCATTTATGCGAATAGCACGTTTTCGCAGGTAAACGCATGCTGAACGAGGGTCACAAATGTGACCCTGATTCAACTTCAACTTCAACCTGGTCCAGCGTCGACAAGCGCCTCGCCAAGACCCCGAAGATCTTCTTCATGGACACCGGCCTCGTCTGCTACCTCACACGCTGGACCACGCCCGACGTGCTGCGCAACGGGGCGGCAGCAGGATACGTCTTCGAGACCTTCGTCGTCTCGGAGGTGCTGAAGAGCTACATGAACGCAGGAGCGAACCTGCGTGACGTCTGGTTCTATCGTGACCAGAGGAAGCGAGAGATTGACCTCGTGATTCAGGAGGGTCGCGTCCTGCATCCTGTGGAGGTCAAGGCAGGCATTTTGATAGGCGCTGACGCCACGAGGAGCTTTTCGTTGCTCGAAGGTCTCTCAGGATATGAGGTGGGCTTCGGGCATGTTGTCTGTCAGACGGAGGAGCCGTACTTCATCTCTCGCGACGTGCAGACGGTGCCCGTATGGGCAATCTGAGCGAGACCGGCAGTACTATATGGACACCTGAGTATTCGAGAATAGTGTTCCGCGTGAGTATCGTCGAGATATGCTATTCTGTCATAATTGTGGGTAACCACGCAGAAGACGCATATGCAGAAGACGGAGGAGAGGTACGGCATGAGCCATTTTAAGCAGGTGGGAAGCGCGGTCGTGACATCGATCCTCTGCTTCGCGCTCACGTTTGGTCAGCTCCTCTGTGTGCCGATGGCCTATGCGGAAGAGGGGGGAGACCCCTCCGTTACGCAAGATGCGGCTGACAATGGTGAAGGCTTCGCGACCGACGCGCAGGAACAGCTGCCTCTCTCTGCGGGGGATGCCACGCAAACGGTTGGGGATGTGTACACTCCGTTGGCTATTACGGGCTACAACGTAGACGTTATTGCCGATGCGACGAAATCGACTACACCGGACAACGAATTGTTGACGACGGTCGACAGCTTCATTGACGAGAGGAACCGAGGAGGCTGCTTCGCGTTTTTCACCGGGCAGCCGAGCGAGTCTTCTACCTATTCCAACGTTCCGGATGACGGACTCGTGACGACGGATACGGGCAAGAAATTCCAGCTTTCCCTCGACGCCGATAACACGCTCACACCCAATGCGCTCCAGATTGGTCGCGCCACGAATGGAGCGAGTAACCAAGACTCGCCAGGAAGAGCGAGCGAGGGCCGCCTCGATCTGGCAACGCCGGCCAGCGGGTATAACAAGATTGCCATCCTGTGCACCGGAGGCGGCGGCTGGGTCTCCTTCACCGCAACTCCAATCTATAGCGACGGCGAAGGAGAAACCATCCCATGCTCGGCTCCGGACTGGTATTACGGGAGCGGAATCGTGCTGAAGGTGTCGCGCATCAAGGTGGACAACGTCGATACTACTGACCCCGATGAAATCGGCAAGGTCGAGGAGAATTCCAACGGTCCGGGAATGTACGAGGCCACGTTTGCTATCGACAACACCAGAACCTTGGTCGGGATTAAGTTCACCAAGACGAGTGGCGCGATAGCGAACATATTCGCAATCTCAGGAGTCGTCACGAATTACTCCGTAACCTATGACGGAAACGGGCAGACAAGCGGCGAGGCTCCTGACACGGATATCGTGTCGTATGGCAGTGATTACACTGTCCTCGGCAACACGGGCTCTCTCAGCAAGGAAGGAATGGTGTTCGCGGGGTGGAACACGGCTGCTGATGGCTCAGGTACCAGCTATGATGCTGGGGCATCGATAGAGAACGTGGAGAGCAATATCGTACTGTACGCCCATTGGGTCGAGGAACAGGTTGATGACCCGGGTTCCGACGATCCGGTGTCCGATGACGAGGATACGTCTGACGACGAGGACACGACTGATGATGTGACGACGACCACTTCGGAACAGCAGCCTGTCGCCACAAGCAAGAGCACCGTCTTGCCTGCGACTGGCGATCCCCTCGCGACGTCGCCGCTCCTCTTTGTCGTGGTACTTGCGGCTGGCATTGCCCTCCTTGCCTCGTTCGGCATCCGCAGAGTGGAGAAGTAGCTCTAGGAACGGCACGCCAGGTCGGCATGACGCCGCTGAACGAGGGTCACAAATGTGACCCAGATTCAGCTCAACCACGACGTCGTTCGTCGCCGCCAGACCCTACTCCGCAAGGAAGCCCAGGTACTCGTCGAAGACGTTGAAGAGCATGTCGGCCGAGGCCACGGGCAGCTCGGCCGTGGTTCCGGGAATCTGCGCGTGGCAGAAGAGGTCGCGTGCGCGGGTGAGCACTAGGGCGGCGACCACGTCGACCTTGGGCCCCAGGACAACCTCCAGGTAGGGCACGTACTTTGCCGCCTGGGAGACCTCGTCCTCCTCGGTCTGGTCCTTCATCTTGAACTCGAGCGAGAAGGCGTGCGTGGGGGTCACCACCAGCACGTCCGCGTAGATGCGCACCCAGCGGGCGCGCTTGATGCGCAGCTCGAAGGCCAGCTCCCAGCCATCGCAGGCGACCCCGTAGACACGCAGGTCGCCAAAGAGTCCGCGCATGGTCTCGCGGCAGTCAAGAAACGAGTGGATGAGCCCGCGGGTATCGTTGAGGTTGCGGCCTATCGCGGCGCAGCCCTGCTCGAGCTCTGACAGCCATATCTGCTCGTCCTGCGACATGAACTCGCTGACGTAGCCGTACCAGCCGCTGTAGTCGCGCAGACCCTCGTGTGGCACGGCCTGGCGAATGAGGCCGTGCCAGCGGTACTCGTCATCGTGGTAGCACAGGTCGTGGATGAAGGGGTAGCGGTAGAGACACTGGTTGACCTCCTTGCGGGTGAGACCCAGCTCGTGGGCGATCTCCCGCGCGGTTATGCCGTCGCGCGAGCAAATGAGCGAGTACACCGCCCGGTCCATGTCGGCGTACCTTCCAGGCACTGCGCCCCCCTTCCTCGCCGCTTGTCGAGTATAGGCGATGCGGTGCGAATGGGGTGCTTTTGTCACCGCGCGCCCAGATCGGGTAAAAACGCGCGCATGGAACATGATTTGCGATCTGTGCGATTATGTCTGCCCAAAACCGCGCGCATGGAACGCGATTTGCGTTCTGTGCGTTTTTGTCGGCCCAAAACCGCGCGCATGGAACGCGATTTGCGTTCCGCGTGCCATTGCCGGGCCAAAAACGCTCGCATGGAACGCGATTTGCGTCCTGTGCTGCGGTTTCAAGCAAGAGGGGCCCGCATGGAACACGATTTGCGTTCTGTGCGCGCGTTTTGGGCACTAACCGTCCACATGGAACACGATTTGCGATCCGTGCGCCAGCTTTGGGCCCAAACCGCCCGCATGGAACGCGTTTTTCGTTCCGCGCGGCGACACCAACTCATATCCCGGATTAAACAAGGGGCAACCCATCCACGAGCCCTGGAGGAACTGCCATGCCCAACGCAAAGCAGACAGTGATTTACGTGGGCTTGAACGATGCCACGACGCACGAGCAGAAGCTCGAGACCTCCCGCTACATC
>SUUD01000077.1:0-5409 GCA_015062715.1 Olsenella sp.
CGGGGATTGCCAGCCGATTCTACTAAGCCGTGGCCGACTCGTAGCGCTCGAGCAGCAGCCGATAGCCGCCAACCTCGCCATTGAGGCACTTCGACACACGGCTCACCGTGGTCGACGAGGCGCCGGTCTTGTCGGAGACCTCGAGGTACGAGGCGCCGCGGTCGAGCAGGCGAGCCATCTCAAAGCGCTGGGCGAGGTCGCAGATCTCGCCGGGGGAGCACAGGTCGAGCATGACCGCACGGGCCTCGTCGGTGGTCTCGACCAGGCACAGCGCCGAGAAGAGGCGGTCGACCTCGGGCATTGCCAAGACGTCCTCGACCTTCATGTGTACCGACTCCCCTCTCGCATAATCTCACGGTCAACAGACACTTTACTCCCTTAAAGCATCATATGTTGCGAGAACCTGAAAAGAATGTGCCGGGAGTGCGGTGCCGACGCTGAACGCGATTAGCGTTCGGTGCGGTGGCCAGCTGAGCAGATCCCGCGCATGGAACGCGATTCGCGTTCTGTGCGGCGGCCGGCGGGCTTTCTCTGCGACATGGAACGCAATCCGCGTTCTGTGCAACGCCAGACGGAGGAAATCCCGCGCACGGAACGCGATTTGCGTTCGGTGCGCCTGCTAGTGGGGCAAATCCCGCGCACGGAACGCGATTTGCGTTCGGTGCGGCGGCCGGCAGGCTTTCTCAGCGACATGGAACGCGATTCGCGTTCTGTGCGGCGCCAGGCGGGCTTTCTCAGCGACATGGAACGCGATTTGCGTTCTGTGCAACGCCAGACGGAGGAAATCCCGCGCATGGAACGCGATTCGCGTCCGGTGCGGCGGCCAGCTGAGCAGATCCCGCGCATGGAACGCGATTTGCGTCCGGTGCGGCCACCGATGCGGCCCCCGGCGCGTCTCCCCTACCCCCGCCAGGACAGCGCCCGCTGCGCCCGCTCCAAAAACGCGAGCGAGCCACGCACGAGCTTGCCGCCCTCATACAGGTCGGCATGGTCGGCGACGCGCTCCCACAGGGCGTCCCAGCTCGCGATACGCGCGGCCCCCTCGGGCCCCTCCATGAGCCCCCAGTGGCCCATCGCCCAGAACAGCGAGGTCAGCTCCCTCATGCGACGGTTCGAGAGCCAGGGCTGCCACTCCTCGCGCCGAAGCCCGGCGTCCCCGAGCGCGGCCACCACCAGCGCATCGGGCTCGTGCGCATCGCGCGACCCGATCGCGTCGAGCAGGTTGTTGCCATGCGCGCAGGAGTTTCGGATCGCCTTCACGTCGTTCAGCACGCTGATGCGCGCGCACATCTCGGGCTTGCCCCAGCGCACGCCGCAGAACCGATAGAGCTGGATGGTCGTGGCAAAGAACGAGAGCTGGAGGAACTTCCACAGCGGCATGTCCAGCTCGTAGCGCTCGAGCAGGTGGTCGAGGTACTCCTTGGCAAGCCACGGCGAGCCCTCGATGGTGTTGCGGCTCGCATGGGTGTCGAGGTCGTTCTTGAGCGAGTGGCGCGCACCCGCGCCCAGCGACAGCCAGTAGTCGTCGACCACCGAGAAGCCGTCCTCGTCGTCGCGGGCCGTGAGCTCGGCCATGAGCTCCACCTTGAGCTGGGCCTCGACGTCGAGCGACGCGTCGAGGGCCACGCGCCTCAGCGCGCGGTCGAGCTCGACCAGGTCGGCGAGGCTGGCGAAGTCCAGGTCGACGAACGAGCCGTCGGGCATGCGGTCGAACAGGTACGACAGGGGCGAGAGCTGCGCGTAGAAGGTCTCCTCCGTGAGGTAGCGCGCCGCCTCGGCCTCGTCGCACAGGTCGAAGCGCACCTGCTTGGCGCGCATGTATGCCACGAGCTCGTCACAGGTGAGCTTGGGCTTCGCCTGCGCCCAGGTGAGGTCCTGCGGCTTGTCGAATCCCATGTCACCCTCCCTCCTCAACGGGCGCCGTGCGCCATGAGAAGGGGCGCCGGTCGCCCGACGCCCCGCACGCTCCTAGAAGTCCGCGTTGCCCACGGTGCGCGGGTGCGGTATGACGTCGCGGATGTTGTCGACGCCGGTGAGGTACATGACCAGACGCTCGAAGCCCAGGCCAAAGCCCGCGTGGCGGCAGCCGCCATAGCGGCGAAGGTCGAGGTAGTAGCGGTACTGCTCGGGGTCCATGCCCAGCTCGGCGATGCGACGCTCGAGCACGTCGAGGCGCTCCTCGCGCTGGGAGCCGCCCACGATCTCGCCGATGCCCGGGACCAGGCAGTCGGTGGCGGCCACGGTCTTGCCGTCGTCGTTGAGGCGCATGTAGAAGGCCTTGATCTGCGCCGGGTAGTCGGTCACGAAGGTCGGGCGGCCAAAGTGGTGCTCGGTGAGGAAGCGCTCGTGCTCGGTCTGCAGGTCGATGCCCCACTCGACGGGGTACTCGAACTTCGTCCCGGCGGCCTGGGCCTCGGTGAGGATCTGGACCGCCTCGGTGTAGGTGACGCGCGCGAAGTCGGAGCTGGCCACGTGCTCGAGGCGCTCGAGCAGGCCCTTGTCGACGAAGCGGTTGAGCATGGCCAGCTCGTCGGGGCAGCGCTCCATGACCTTGCGGATGACGGTGCGCAGCATGTCCTCGGCCACGTTCATGCAGTCCTCGAGGTCGGAGAAGGCCATCTCGGGCTCGACCATCCAGAACTCGGCGGCATGCCGGCGCGTGTTGGAGTTCTCGGCGCGGAAGGTGGGGCCAAAGGTGTAGACGTCGCCAAAGGCCATGGCGAAGTTCTCGGCCTGGAGCTGGCCCGAGACGGTGAGGTTGGTGGAGGAGCCAAAGAAGTCCTGGCTCCAGTCGACCTTGCCGTCCTTGGTGAGCGGCGGGTTCTCGGGGTCGATGGTGGTCACGCGGAACATCTCGCCGGCGCCCTCGGCGTCCGACGCGGTGATGATGGGCGTGTTGACGTAGACGAAGCCCTGGCCCTGGAAGTACTCGTGGATGGCCGCCGCGGCGACGCTGCGCACGCGGAAGACGGCGCGGAAGAGGTTGGTGCGCGGGCGGAGGTGCTGGATGGTGCGGAGGAACTCGACCGAGGTGCGCTTCTTCTGCAGCGGGTAGTCCTCGGCGGAGGCGCCCTCGACCACGATGGTCGCGGCCTGGACCTCGAAGGGCTGGGGCGCGTCGGGGGTGAGCTTGAGCTCGCCGGTGACGATGAGGGCGGCGCCGTTGCCCTGGGCGGCGATCTCGTCGTAGTTGTCGAGCTTCTCGCGGGCCATGACGACCTGCAGGTCCTTGAAGCAGCTGCCGTCGTTGAGGGTGACGAAGCCAAAGTTCTTCATGTCGCGGATGGAGCGGACCCAGCCGGCCACGGTGACGGTCGCGCCGCCGAGGGACTGGGCGTCGGTGTAGAGGGTCCTGATCTTGGTGCGCTGCACGGTGCCTCCTTGGGTGGTGCCCTGGTTTGTGACTCAAAGAGGTAATGATAGCGCACCGGGCGCCGCGCCGTCCGCCAGAGGGGGCTCCGTGTGGCCGGTTCCCGACAGGCCCTACGACTCGAACTCCTCCACGCACTCGCCCAGCCGCTGCAGGCTGGCCACGAGCGCGTCGAGTTCGGCGTCGGACAGGGGCGCCAGCATGCGGGCGGTCTCCTCAGAGACGGTGCCCTCGTGGCGGCGCACGTAGTCGCGGCCCTTGCGCGTGAGGCTGACCGACCACGCACGCCGGTCGCTCCTTGAGGGCGCCAGCTGCACGTACCCGCGCTCCTCGAGCGACGAGAGCATCTTCTTGACGTTCTGGCGGCTGGTTCCGGCAAACTCGGCCACGCGCGCCACGCTCTTCTCCTCGGCGTCCATGCGCGAGAGCATCATGAGCAGGAACCACTGGCGGTAGGTCACGCCCGAGGGAAGGTGGCTCCCCAGCGCCGACAGGCTGTTCGCAAGAAGCGGCAGCGATCCGACGACGTACTGTTCCTTGCCCGTGCGTGACATGGGGCCTCCCGCCCTCGCGACTTGAGCAACCAGTTACCTTTTATAGCATAGTATCTGCTCGGCAGACGGTGAGTGGGACACTTGCCCGGAGGATTTGTCCCACTTTGGGACACTTTCCCCGGAGGATTTGTCCCACTCTGGGACACTTTCCCCGGAGGATTTGTCCCAGAGTGGGACAAATCCTCCGGGCAAGTGTCCCGCGCGCATCTGGGCGTTGGAGGCTACACGCCGCAGTCGGTCCCCATCGAGCGCTCGCCGGTCACGCGCTCGCCCAGCCGGTCGGCCAGCCGCTCCGTGAAGAACGAGTAGTACGAGGTGCCGCGGCGCTCGCGGCGGCGCTGCAGCGCGGGCAGCCCCGCCCACACCATGCTGGGCACGACCATGAGCGGCAGGTAGGCAGGCCCCAGGATGAGCGACTGGATGGTATGGCCGTACTCGTGGACCAGAAGACGCCTCGAAGAGCGCGGCGGGATGAAGACGAACGGCCCCAGCGAGAGGCCCCTCCTGAGCCGCCAGGTGGTGACGACGGCGCCGTGGAAGCGGAAGCGCCGCTCGTCGGTGGGCATGACCAGGCACACGAGCGCGCCGGCGAGCGTCTGGGGCAGGCCCCAGGTGAGCTGGACGAGCATGTAGGCGATCTCGCGCACGGCGCCTCCCCGCTTGCGGTCGAGACGAACGCGCACATTGTACCCATCCCCCGGCTCGATGTGTCGCGCCTCCGGCCCCGACACATTCCGTGGCACCGTGCCATCTCACAAGCCCTTCACCACCGCACCTGCCGTCCCGCTAGAATAGGGTCCATGAGCAAACGCAGCCAGGACAACCCCTACCTCGCCGCCGCCGACCGCACCCAGGTCAGGCGCCGCCCGGTCACGCCGGCTTCCTCGCGTGCGCAGGCACCGGCACCGCAGCGCCCGCGCGTCGTGGTGCGCGAGAAGGTCAAGGTCATCCGCGCCCCACGGCACGGCTGCCTCTCGGTCTTCCTGTGGCTCGCCGCCCTCGTCATCGCCGCCCTGTGCGCGGCTCGCCTGCTGCCGCTCGACCTGAGCGCCGGCCCCATCATCCCCGAGGCCGTCTCGTTCATCCCCTGGCTCATCGTGCCGGCGATCGTCATCTTCGTGCTGTCGCTGCTGTGGGCACGCCACGTCCTCGTCATCTTCATCGGCATGTTCCTCGCGCTGCTCGTGTGGTGGCACGCCGGCTACTTCATCCCGTCGGGAGGGCTCAGCGAGGCCGCGGAGGGCGTGGGGCAGGCCACGGCCTTCACCGGCGACAACGTCCTGCGCGTCATGACGCTCAACACGCTCAACGGCCACGCCGACGCCGCCGAGGTCGTCGCCTGCGTCAGGCAGAACAACGTCGAGGTCCTCGCCCTGCAGGAGGTGAGCTGGTCGTTTCTCGACGAGCTCGCCGCCGCCGGCATCTACGACGTCCTGCCCTACCACGTGGAGTCCGAGGCCGGCCAGTGGGACAACGGCGGGCTCA
>SUUD01000077.1:5419-8282 GCA_015062715.1 Olsenella sp.
GCATCTTCTCGATGCATCCCATGGAGATGGTCGACACCAACCTGGTGCCCATGGAGCTTTCGGCCGTCTCTGCCGGCACCATCCAGGTGGGCGGCCGCTCGGTCAGGTTCGTCTCGTGCCACCCCGGCTCTCCGCACCTGGGCGGCGAGGGCCTGTGGGAGGAGGGCCTCAGCTCGCTCGGGACCCTCTCGGCCTACGCCAACTCCTACGTCATCATGGGGGACTTCAACGCCACCATCAACCACGCCCGCTTCCGCGAGCTCCTGGGCACGACCTTCGTCGACGCCTCCGAGCAGGCCGGCGAGGGCTTCCACATGACCTGGCCCTCAGCGAGCGTCACCGCCGGCATCCGCCTGCCCTTCATCGGCAGCGTCCCCGCGCTCATCGAGATCGACCACATCGTCTACTCGGCAAACTCCGGCCTGTTCGTGGGCGACCTGCGCTGCGTCCAGATCTCGGGGACCGACCACCTCGCCCTCATCGGCACCCTCGAGGTGAGCTAGCGGCGCCCACCGCACTCCCCCGCCCGCCCGTGGTACGATTGACAATCACGAATTTGCGGAGAGGGGTCACATGGCAGAGGAACGCGACGAGGTCTTCGAGCAGGAGCAGGCACACCTGAGCGAGGTGTATGCCAAGCTCCAGGCAGTCCACGACGCCATCGTCGACGACCTCGAGGTCAACCAGAAGCTGGCGCGCCAGGACCTCATCGACATGAGCGAGGAGATCCGCCCCGACTTTGGCGGCGCCGACGAGGCCATGGAGACGCTCGCCGCCATCGAGACGCTCAACGCGGTCATCGACGCCTACAACCAGAGCCACGACTTCGCCCTCGACAAGCTCCGCCGCACCATCCTCTTGCTCACCCAGCCCTACTTCGCCAAGGTCACGCTCCAGATGCGCCCCAACCGCCCGCCCCGCGACATCTACATCGGCGCGGCCGGCGTCACCGACGAGCACCGCAGCCCCATCGTGGTCGACTGGCGCTCGCCCGTGGCCGAGACCTACTACAACCAGGAGACCGGCAAGACGTCCTACGAGGTCGACGGGCGCGTCCGCCAGGTCGAGCTTCTGGGCCGCCGCCAGTTCGACATCCACCGCGACGTGCTGCGCGCCTTCTTCGACACCACGGTGGCCATCGAGGACCCCCTGCTGCTGGCCGCCCTCACCTCCGAGCACTCCGAGAAGCTCCGCGCCATCACGGCGACCATCCAGCGCGAGCAGAACGAGGTCGTGCGCCACGAGGACGTGCCCGTGCTGCTGGTCAACGGCATCGCCGGCTCGGGCAAGACGAGCGTCCTCTTGCAGCGCATCGCGTACCTGTTCTACCAGGAGCGCGAGCGGCTGCGCCCCGACCAGGTCTACCTCTTCACCCCCAACGACGTCTTCGGGCGCTACATCGACGCGGTCCTGCCCAGCCTGGGCGAGTCCAACCCGCACACCCTCACCTGGCGCGAGTTCATGGCGAGCCTGGGCATGGAGAGCCGCGACCCGGGCGCCGCGACCCCGCCCGAGCGGCTGGAGCTGCTCGAGGGGCTGGTCGAGGGCCTCGAGCTCGACCAGGCCGACTTCCGCAACATCCAGGACGGCGACGTGGTGCTCATCAAGGCGTCGCAGGTCAAGAGCGCGGTCGACAAGTTCCCGCGCACGCCCATGGGCCCCCGGCGCATGGCGCTCGCCAAGGAGGAGCTCCACGAGAAGCTCGAGCGCAAGATCGAGCGCATCGCCAAGGACGACGAGTTCCAGGAGGAACTGTTCGCCCTCGACGTCGAGGAGCAGCTGCGCATCTTTGGCGCGCCCATCAGCCCCAACGACGAGGACGAGGTCGTCGCCCACGCGCGCACCTACGCCCACGACCGCTTCGACCACGTCCACGAGGCCATCGAGCGCGCGGACTGGCTGCGCATCGACCGCATCGGCATGCGCTTGCTCGACGAGCCCGCCCTCAACGCGGTGGAGTGGGTCTACCTCAAGGCCCTCATCACCGGCGCTGGCGACAAGGACGCGCGCTACGTCATGGTCGACGAGGTCCAGGACTACACGACCGCCCAGCTCATGGTGCTGGCGCGGCACTTCTCCAACGCGCACTTCCTCATGCTGGGCGACGAGAACCAGGCCATCTTCGAGGGCTCGGCAACCTTCGACCAGATGCGCGCGATCTTCTCGCGCAGCCATGGCCAGGTCGAGGAGTGCCGCCTGCTCACGAGCTACCGCTCATCGCCCGAGATCACGGACCTGTTCTGCTCGCTCGTGCCCGAGGGCACGGCGGCGCTGGCCGACATCAAGCGGACCTCGGTGCGACGCGCCGGCGTGGAGCCCGAGCGCGTCCCGTGCGAGACGGCCGAGGCGTACCTGGGCGCCCTGCGCGACGTGGCGGAGCGCGCCGCGGGCGAGGGCGGCCTCTGCGCGCTGGTCGCCTCGACGCGCGACCACGCCCACTGGCTGGCGCGCCAGCTGGGAGACGCCGTCACCTACCTGCACCGCACCGACTCTCTGCCCAAGGAGGGCGTGGTCCTCATCGACCTCGCCCTTGCCAAGGGGCTCGAGTTCGACCACGTGGTGGTGGCCGACGCCACCGATGCAGCGTACCCGGACACCCCACTGGGTCGCCGCCGCCTCTACACGGCCATCAGCCGCGCCATGCACCGCGTGACGCTCGTGGCGCAGGGTCCGCTGGCGGGGATTCTGGGGTAGCCGTCAGCCGGCGGAGAAGGCCGGCCCCCCTCCCTTGGCAGGGACGCCATGCCCAGGAAGACATCAGACGTCTGACGTCTTCTCGTGCGCACAGCATGAGAACGCGACCGACGTCTGACGCGCTCTCGCAACGGCGACACGGGCCCTCCGTCAGCCAGCCAGCACGCGC
>SUUD01000078.1 GCA_015062715.1 Olsenella sp.
AGTGGGACACTTACCCCGGAGGATTTGTCCCAGAGTGGGACACTTACCCCGGAGGATTTGTCCCAAAGTGGGACGAAAGCTCCGGGATACTGTCCCACTAGGCGACGTGAGCCCGGGTATGGCGGGCCTTCCAGGCGTTGCCGTACTTGGAGAAGCTCGCCTTGGAGACGCCCAGGCGCTCGAGCTCGCGCACCATCCACAGCGGGACGGCGCCGCCGCACTTGAGCTCCATGATGCTCATGCCGGGCGGCAGCAGCTGCTCACCCCACGCTGGCGCCGTAAGGTCCAGCTCGCACCAGCGGGCACGGACGTTGCGGTCGAAGGTCATGCGAAACTCGTGGTCGTCGATCGCGTAGTAGGCCTCGCGGTCGTAGGCGATGTAGCAGGCGGGCGCCAGGCCCTCGTAGCGGCGGACCGCGAAGTCGATCTCGCGCTCGATCTGGGTCTGGGGGTCGCCATGGCCGGCAAGCAGCGCCTCGGCGCGGACCTCGTCCATGACGGCGCGGCGCTTGTAGACGATGCCCTTGTACTTCTTCTTAAGCTCGACGAAGACCGGGGAGCCGGGCGTGCGGCGGCCGTAGCTGCGGACGCGGATCTTCTCCTTGTAGGTGGGCTTGTCGAGCGAGCGGCGGACGAGCAGGCCCGTGGGCGTGTCGTAGTAGACGTTGCAGACCGTGGTGGCGCCCCAGGCGTCCGGCTCCATGTGCTCGGAGGCGGCCGAGAGGATCGCGGCGCGCTGCTCGTCGGTCACGAGGTACTTGATCTCGCTGCGACGGAAGACCTTCTGGACGGCCGGCTTCGTGGCGGTGGCCGTGGGCTGGGTTCGCTCGAGGGTTGCGCTTGTCATGGGTACCACTCCCTTTCTGGGCAGTACCTTACGCAGGCGACTTTAATCGAGGCTAAAGGGGCGGGGCCGTGGGACAAATCCTCCGGGGTGAGTGTCCCACTCTGGGACAAATCCTCCGGGCAGGGTGTCCCAGGCTGGGGAGACGGCCGGGGACCTGACACTGGGGACGGTTCTGTTTGTCAGGTTTTTGGCACATGAGTGCCAAAAACCTGACAAACAGAACCGTCCCCAGTGTCAGGTCCCCGGCAGCAGACCAGACTTACACGCGCAGGGAGATGGTGATGGAGGTGCCGTCGGGCGAGACCTGCGCCGTCACGTCGCCGTCATGGGCCTCGGCGATGGCACGCACCACCGCAAGGCCGATCCCGTGGCCGCCCGAGCTCGACCGGGCCTCGTCGGCGCGGGTGAAGCGGTCGAAGAGCTCGGGGTGCGCGCCGGGCGCCAGCGTGCCGGGCTCTATGGCGTTGGTGGTCGAGACGCGTGCCCGGCCCCTCCCCTGCCGCACGCCGTCGGCCCCTGTCACGCTCACGACGATGTCGCTTCCCTCGGCGGAGTGCTTGAGCGCGTTGTCGAGCAGCAACGAGAGGGCCTGGCGCACCAGGGTCTGGTCGGCATGGCAGGTGAGCCCCGGCGCCACGTTGGCCACCAGGCGCTTGCCGCTGGCCACGGCCTCGGGGCGGAAGTCGGCGATGACGGTGTCGGCCGTGGCCGTGAGGTCGAAGTCGGTGACGTTCATTGCCGTGGCGCCCTCGTCTGCCTTGGCAAGGCTCACGAGCTTGGCCGTGAGGTCGGCCAGGCGCCCCACCTGGTTGCGGACGCTGTGGGTCCACTCGCTCTCGCCCGACTCAATCTCCATGACGTCCACGGCGCTCGAGATGATTGCGAGCGGCGTCTTGAGTTCGTGCGAGGCGTCCGTGACGAAGCGCCGCTGCCGCTCCTGGCTCTCGGCGACCGGCCGCACGGCAAGCGCGGAAAGCGGCACCAGAAGCGCCGCCACGGCCACCAGCCCCGCGAGGCTCGCCACCGCCGAGGCGATGGCGAAGGAGCGGGCGCTCTCGACCTCGCGGCTGGAGTCGACGAAGAGCGCCATCTGCGTGCCCGAGACCTCGGTGAGCAGGTAACGGTAGTCGCCGTACCAGCCGCGTTTGGCATGGTCGGCAACTTGTTGCGCTATGGCGGAGGCGGTCTTGGCGTCGACCGCGGCAATCGAGGCGACGTCGACCGAGGCCACGTTGCCGGCATCGTCGAACGTCGCCGTGAAGTAGCGCGTCTCGAAGGCGAACTCGGGCGAGTCCTCGGGGCGGCCGGCAAAACGCCCGGGACGGAAGAGGTCGTCCAGGTCGTCGATGTCGGGGTCGCCGTCGAGGTCGGCCCAACGCGCGGCCATGCCCTCGTAGTCGTCGTCCGCATCGTCGTCGAGGTCGTCCGGGTCCGGCGCGCCCTCCCATCCCGGCAGCACGCCGGGGCCTTCGCGCAGCGTGGCGAGCGTGCCGCCCGCCTCGGCCAGGGCGTCCAGGCGGTCGTCGGCGCTGTCGCAGACGCTGCGGTAGTTGGCCAGGTTGATGCCGCCCACGATCACGGCGAGGACCACGGCGACCGAGGCCACCGCGATGAGGACGAACTTGCGCCGTAGCTTCTTGATCATGCCCTATGCACCGGCCTGCACGTCGGGGTCGTCCAGGTAGTAGCCCACGCCGCGCAGCGCGCTGATCTTGACGCGCGAGCCCACTCCGACGAGCTTCTTGCGCAGGTTGGACAGGTTCACCCACACCACGCCCTGCTCGACGTCGGACATCGAGCCCCACACCTTGCGCATGAACTGCTCGGTCGAGACCTTGGCCGAGGGGTCGGCCAGCAGCATCTCCATCATCTGGAACTCGCGGGCCGTGAGGTCGACCGCCGCGTCCCCGCAGGTCAGGCGCGAGCCCGCCGCGTCGAGCGTGATGTCGGCAAACGCGTCGGCGCGCTTGGTGGCGCCGGCCGTGGTGCGCGTGAGCACGCGGATGCGCGCGAGCAGCTCCTGGGCAGCGAAGGGCTTGGTGAGGTAGTCGTTGGCGCCCGAGTCGAGGCCCTCCACGCGGTCGCGTATCTCGGACTTGGCCGTGAGCATGAGGACGGGCACGTCGTTGCCGGCCTCGCGCAGCTGGCGCAGGACGGTGAGGCCGTCGACCTTGGGCATCATGATGTCGAGCAGGACCACGTCGTAGTCGTTGATGTCGAGCTGCCAGAGGGCCTCCTCGCCGTCGAAGGCGGCGTCGACCACGTAGCCCGAGTGCTCGAGGATGGCCACCAGGGCGCGGCTGAGCTCGCGCTCGTCCTCTGCGAGAAGAACCCTCATGCGTGTCTCCGTTCGTTGCTGGACTTCCAGCATCATGGTGCCACACGAACCTTAATCGAGCCTTTCGTCAAATTAGGGGGTACCCCCTATTTGCATGTTTGCACGGTTACGCAAGCTGGGCGGGGTCAGCGCCGGCAAGGACCTGCTCGAGGGCTGCCTCGTCGAGGACGGGCACGCCCAGCGACTCGGCCTTTGTCAGCTTGCTGCCAGCCCCCGGGCCCGCCACCACGTAGCTGGTCTTCTTTGAGACCGAGCCCGACACCTTGGCGCCCAGCGCGCGCAGGGCCGCGCCGGCCTCGTCGCGCGTGCGCGTCTCGAGCGTGCCCGTGAGCACGAAAGTGAGGCCCGCCAGCGGCTGCTCGCCTGCCTGTGCCGCACCTGCCTCCTCGAGCGAGACGCGCGCCTGGCGCAGGCGCTCGAGCACGGCCACGTTCTCGGGGACCGAGAGGAACGCCACGACCGAAGCCGCGATCTTGGGGCCGACGCCCTCCACGGCCGCGATGTCCTCGGCCGTCGCCTGGACGAGCTTCTCGAGCGAGCCGAAGTGCCCCGCGATCTGTCGCGCGACGCTCTCGCCCACGTGGCGGATGCCCAGGCCAAACAGGACGCGCGACAGGCCGCGCTCGCGCGACGCGCGCACCTGGTCCATGACCTTGCGCGCGATGGTCTCCCCCACCACGATGCGCTCGCCGGCCACGTTGGTGCGGCCGGTCCAGAGGTTCGCCAGCGTCTCCTCGTCGAGCTTGTCGTAGAAGTCGGCCACGTCGGTGAGGACGCCCTGCTCGACCATGCGGCCCACCAGCTCGTCGCCCAGGCCGTCGATGTCCATGGCCTTGCGGCTCGCCCAGTGGATGAGGCGCTCGACGGCCTGCGCCGGGCAGTCGATCGAGACGCAGCGGAAGGCGACCTCGCCCTCCTCGCGCACCACCGGGCTGCCGCAGCTGGGGCACCGCTCGGGCATGTCCCAGAGCGGGCGCGCCTCGTGCGCGGCGGCCATATCTCCCTCGAGCACGGGCCCCACGACCTCGGGAATCACGTCGCCGGCCTTGTGGACCAGGATCGTGTCGCCCACGCGGACGTCCTTGCGGCGCACCTCGTCGATGTTGTGCAGCGTGGCGCGCGCGATGACCGAGCCCGCCACCGGCACCGGGTCGAACTCGGCGACCGGCGTGAGCACGCCCGTGCGGCCCACCTGCACGCGGATCTCGCGCAGGACGGTGCGCTTCTCCTCGGGCGGGAACTTGAACGCGATGGCCCAGCGCGGCGCGCGGGCCGTGAACCCCAGGGCCTCCTGCTGGGCGAAGGAGTCGACCTTGACCACCACGCCGTCGATGTCGTAGTCCAGGTCGGCGCGGTGCTCGAGCGCGCGGGCGCAGAAGTCGTGGACCTCGGCGGCGCTGGTGCAGCGGGCAGCGTGGTCGTTCACGTGGAAGCCGCACTCCCCCAGCCAGTGCAGGAACGCCCACTGCGTGGTCACCGAGAGGGGCGCGGCGTCGGCCACGGAGTAGATGAAGGTCTCGAGGTCGCGGTGGGCCGTGACGCGCGGGTCCTTCTGGCGCAGGCTGCCCGCCGCGGCGTTGCGCGGGTTGGCGAAGGGATCGCGGCCGGCGGCGTCGGCGTCCTCGTTGAGGCGCACGAAGCTGTGCTTGGGCATGTAGACCTCGCCACGGACCTCCACGGACGCCCGGCCCTCGGGCGTGATGCGGGCCAGGCCCGCCTGCGTGAGGGTGCGCGGCACGTCGCCGATGGTGCGGACGTTGTCGGTGACGTTCTCGCCGGTGGTGCCGTCGCCGCGCGTGGCCGCGCGCACGAGCAGGCCGTCGCGGTAGGTAAGCGCCACGCCCAGGCCGTCGATCTTGAGCTCGCAGGTGTAGGCCACCGGTGAAGCCGCGCTCGCGCCAAGGGCCTCGTCGGTGCGCGCGAGCCACTCGTCCAGCTCGTCGAGGTTCATGGCGTCGTCCATGGAGTACATGCGGCTGGCGTGGGTGACCGGCTCGAAGGCCTCGCTCACGTAGCCGCCCACGCGCTGGGTGTAGCTGTCGGGGGTGACCAGCTCGGGGTGGGCGGCCTCGATGGCGAGGAGCTCCTGGAGCAGCCGGTCGAACTCGGCGTCGGTCATCTCGGGCTTGTCGAGGGCGTAGTACTGGTAGGCAGCGTGGTCGAGGATGCCACGCAGCTCGAGGGCACGGGCCGCCGGGTCTGGGCCGGCGGGCGCGGGCGTGGGCTCCGGGGCCGCGGGCTCGTCTCCGAACAGCGAGAGCTGGGTGTCGTCTGCCATGGTGGGCCTTTCTCTGCTTGGTTTGCCTCGTCCATGGTAAATGAAACGCCGCTCCCGGGGAGCAGCGTTCCAAATGGAACAAGTTTCCGGGGAGCAGCGTTCCGGTTTACGCGGGCTGGCCGTAGTAGCCGCGCTCCTCGGCCTCGTCGGCGATCTGCTCGGGCGTGAGGTGCGCGATGGGCAGGCCCGTGGCAAGCGCCGCCAGGTAGGCCTGGCACGACTCCTCCAGGTAGATGGCCGCGGTGAGTGCCTGGTCGATGTCCTTGCCCACGGCGATGACCCCGTGGTGCTTGAGGATGACGGCTAGCGCGTCGCCGATGTGCTCGACCGTGAGGATTCCCATGCCCTCGTCGGAGCTGCGGGTGAAGGGCGCCACGTGCACCGCGGCGTGCAGCTCGTCGATGACGGTGGTGAAGTCGGCCGGCAGCTCGTCGACCACCAGGCCCAGCGCGGTGGCGTAGGGCTGATGGGTGTGGATGACAACGTTGACCTCGGGCATGTGGCGGAAGATGTAGAGCACGGCGGTCATGTCGGACGTGGGCCGGCGCTTGCCATCGAGCGTGTTGCCCAGCTCGTCGACCAGCACCACGTCGGCGGGGACCATGGTGTCGTAGCTCATGGCCGTGGGCGTGACCAGGAAGGCGTCCCTGCCGTCTGGCGCCGCGCCAGGCACGCGCATGCTCACGTTGCCTCCGTTGCCCTTGATGAGGGCGTTGTCACGCATGCCAAAGGCGCAGTCGATGAGGGACTGGCGCTCGGCCTTGTAGGGTACCGCCTTGTGCTTGGCCTTCTCGGCCGCGTCCTTTGCCTTGGCCAGGCGCTTGCCGGCCTCCTCCTTGGCGGCCTGCTTGGCCTTCTTGGCTGCCTCCGCTGCCGCGGCCTTCTTCGACTTCGCGTCGTCCTTCTTGCTCACTGGCCGTCACGCTCCCTTCGGTACGACTCGCCCAGCGCCACCAGGCGCTCGTAGGCCGCGACGGGGTCGTCCGCGCCAAAGACGGCACGGCCCATGACCACGGCGTCGGCGCCTGCCAGGACGACGTCGCGCAGGTTGGTCTCGTTCACGCCACCGTCGACCCAGAGCTGCACGCCGGCCGGCAGGATCTGGCGGGCGCGCCGCACCTTGTCGAGCGTCATGGGCCGGAAGGGCAGGCCCTCGCGGTCGGCCTCGACGCTCACGAAGATGACGTAGTCGAGCTGGTCAGCATAATACCCCAGCACGTCGACCGGGGTGGACAGGTTTATCGCCAGGCCCCTTTTGGGGCAGCCGCCCACCTTGAGGGCACTGAGCCACTCACTGGGGTACGGCAGGGCCTCGACGTGGGCCGCAGCGGCCGGCACGCCAATCTCCAGGATGGGCCGCACGTAGTCCATGGGGTTGAGAACCTCGAGGTGGACGTCAACCGGCACGGGCGTGTTGCGCACCACGGTCTCGACCGTGTCCATGCCAAAGGTGATCTCGTGCACGAAGTTGCCGTCGTCCACGTCCAGGTGGATGTGGGCGAGGCCTCGCGTGGCCTCGAGCGTGGCGCCCAGGTTGAGCTGGGAGCCTGCCGAGAGGGACGGGCTGAGCTCGAACATGGCCGCCCCCTAGCCAAGGACCTTGAGCGCCTCGAGCACGCGCTCGTAGCGGGCGAACTTCTCGCGATAGAGCCCCACGTACTCGGGGCGCGGCTCGACGACCTCGCCCACGCGGACCGAGCGCGCGATGGCGTCGTCGTAGTCGGCGTAGACGCCGGCGGCCACGCCCGCTGCCATGGCCGCGCCCTGGCAGCCCAGCTCGGTGTTGGCGAGGGTCTCCACGGGAACGCCCAGCACGTCGGCCATGATCTGGGTCCACTCGTGGCTCTTGGCCACGCCGCCCGACAGGCGCACGCGACGGCCCGTGAGGTCCTCGCCCACCAGCTGGTGGACGTTCCACAGCGTCGAGAAGCACACGCCCTCGTAGACGGCCAGGACCATGTGGTCGCGCGTGGTGTAGCTGGAGAGGCCCACGAAGCAGGCATCGGCGCCGGAGGGATAGGACGCGCCGTAGAGGTAGGGCACGAAGACGACCGAGGAGTCGGCCGGGTCGAGCGCGCCCACGGCGGCGTTGCACGCGGCGTAGATCTCGCCGCGCGAGACACCCGGGTGATCGGCCGCCAGGAAGTTGTTGACGAACCAGTCGAAGTTGGAGGCGCTCGTGGGCCAGGACTCCTCGACGTTGAAGAAGCCCGGGCGATAGCCCAGCGTCACGGTGTTCTTGTTCTTGTCGTAGTCGGTGTTGGCGGTGGTGGCCAGGCGCTCGTTGATCGACCACGTGCCGGCGATGAGGCACAGGGTCTCGGTGTCGGCGACGCCGCTGGCAAACTCGTTGGCGTCGATGTCGAAGAAGCCACCCACCACGGGCGTGCCCTCGGCAAGGCCGGTGGCAGCCGCGGCCTCGGCCGTGACGGTGCCGCCGCACTCCACGCTCTCGAGGATGCGCGGCATCTTCTCGAAGCAGTCGGCGATGCCGGCCGCCTCGAAGATGGCGGGGTCGAAGGCGCGGGTGTGCAGGTTGCACAGGCAGGTCGAGCTGGCCTCGGTTATCTCGGTCGTGAACTCGCCGGTGAGCTTGAAGCGGATCCAGTCCTTGATGCCCAGGACCCAGCGGCTGGCGTCGAGCACCTCGGGCTTGTTGCGGCGGAACCAGGCGAGAAGCGCGATGGGCTGCGCGGCCCAGGTGGACTGGCAGGTCATGGGGTAGATCGCGCGCTCCACGCCCGTCTCGGCAA
>SUUD01000079.1 GCA_015062715.1 Olsenella sp.
CCATGGAGCCCTCGGTCGCGCCCGCGCCCACGATGGTGTGGAGCTCGTCGATGAACAGGATCACGCGGCCCTCGGACTTCTGGACCTCCTTGAGCACGCTCTTGAGGCGGTCCTCGAACTCGCCGCGGTACTTGGCGCCGGCGACCAGGGCCGACATGTCGAGCTCGACGATGTCGCGGTCCTTGAGGGTGGAGGGCACGTCGCCGGCGACGATGCGCTCGGCCAGGCCCTCGACGATGGCCGTCTTGCCCACGCCGGGCTCGCCGATGAGCACGGGGTTGTTCTTGGTGCGCCTCGACAGGACCTGGATGGTGCGGCGGATCTCCTCCACGCGGCCGATGACCGGGTCGAGCTTGCCCTGGCGGGCGAGGTCGGTCACGTTGCGGCCGTACTGCTCGAGGGCCTCGAACTGCGGCTTTGCGTCCTGGCTGGTCACGCGCTCGTCGCCGCGGAGGTTCTGGTAGGCCTCGGTCACGCGCTTGCCGGTGACGCCGGCGGCGCGCAGGATGTTGCCCGCGTCGCCCTTGTCGTCGGCCAGGGCGCACAGCAGGTGCTCGGAGGTGACGTAGGAGTCGCCCATCTTGGTGGCCAGCTTCTCGGCGGTGTCGGCCACGCGGATGAAGTCCATGCCGGGGGCGACCATGGTGGCGCCGGAGACCTTGGGCTTGCCCGAGATGATGGCGTCGACCTGCTTCTCGATGGCGCGCGGGTCGGACCCGACGCGCTCGATGATGGCGTTGAGGTTGCGCTCGCCGCCGGAGAGCAGCGCCTTGAGCAGGTGGAGCGGCTCCACCTGGCCGGCCTCCGCGTCGCCCGCGACGCCAAGGGACGCCTGCAGCGCCTCCTGCGCGGTGACGGACCACTTGTCGATTCTCATGGGTACCTCGCTTCCTGCCCTATGGGGCACAATCGTTTGTCGAGGTAGTTGTTCCCCGCTTGCGGGGCATGTATTCAAATCTAAGTGTCTCTATATCAGATTTTCTGAGTGAGACGGTCGGGGACGGTTCTGGTTTGTCTCAGAGACGGCTGGGGACGGGTCTGCAGCCAGACCCGTCCCCAGCCGTCTCTGAGACAAACCAGAACCGTCCCCGACCGTCTCACTCCTTGGGAGCGTCGAGCAGGGCGCGCAGCGTCTCCTTGGGGCTGGCCCCGTCGTAGGGCGCCAGGGCGGTGATGCGCTCGCGCATGCGGTACTCGTGCACCTGGTCCTCGAGCTCGCGAATCTTGCGGCGCAGCTCGTCGATCTCGGCGTCGCGCTCCTCGGCGCGCTCGGTCATGTCGATGATGCGCACCACGCCGGCCAGGTTGATGCCCTCATCGGTGAGGCGCGCGATGAGGTTGAGCCGGTCGATGTCGGCCTGCGAGTACAGGCGGGTGTTGCCCCGGGAGCGCCCGGGGTTGACCAGGCCCTTCTGCTCGTAGACGCGCAGCGTCTGGGGGTGCATCCCCGTGAGCTCGGCAGCCACGCTGATCATGTACAGCGGCTTGTCCCTTCCGCTCTCCCTGTCTGGCATGACTCCTCCTCGCCTGGCGCGCCCCGGCGGCGCACGGCGCCCCGGGCAGGGGCGCCCTCGTCTCTTACTTCCTCAGGTACTTCTCCACGTCCGAACGGTAGTCGCGGGCGTCCTCGTCGCGCAGGGCCCCCAGGGCCTCCTTCTCCTTGGCGGAGAGCTTGGTGGGCACCTTCACGCGGATGGTCACGAACAGGGCCCCCTTGGAACCCTTGCGCTTGATGTTGGGCGCGCCCAGGTCGCGGAAGCGGAACGTCTTGCCGTCCTGCGTGCCCGCGGGGACGGTCACGCGGATGGACGTCTTGCCCTCGGGCGTGGGCAGCGGCGTCGGGACCTCGACCTTGGTGCCCAGCGCGGCCTCGAAGGCGCTGATGGGCACCTCAACGCGGACGTCGGCGCCGTCGCGCTTGAAGAGCGGGTGCTCGGCCACGTGGGTGGTGACGACCAGGTCGCCGCGGGTGCCGCCGTTGCGGCCCTGCTCGCCGCGGCCGTGGTAGCGCAGCTTGGAGCCGTCGTTGGCGCCGGCGGGCACCTTGACGGTGAGCACGTGCTCCTCGCCGGTTGAGGGAACCTTGTAGGTGACCTTGCGGCTGGTTCCTGTGAGGGCCTCCTCGGCGCTGACGTCGACCGTCAGCGTGAGGTCGGAGCCCTTCTGCGGGCGCGGCGAGCCCGCGCCGGGCTGGCCGCCAAAGATCGTCGAGAAGTCGAAGCCGCCAAAGCCGCCGCTGCCAAAGATGTCCGAGAAGTCCACGCCCCCGCCGTAGTTGGCGTAGCCGCGCCCGCGGCCGTTGCCGCCAAAGTCGGCGCCGGGAATGCCGCCGAACATGAGCAGCTGGTCGTACTCGCGGCGCTTCTTCTCGTCGGAGAGCGTGGTGTAGGCCTCGCTGACCTCCTTGAACTTCTCGGGGTCGCCGCCCGCGTCGGGGTGGTACTTCTGCGCGAGCTTGCGGAAGGCCTTCTTGATCTCGTCCTGGGTGGCGTCGCGCTTGACGCCCAGTACGTCGTAGTAGTTTCGCTGCTGTGCCATGGCGTCGCTTCGCCCCCTTTCGTCGTGCCGGTGATGCTATGGCCGGCGCCCGGGACGGGCCCGGGCGCCTGTGGTTACTCGGTTTCCGCAGCCTCCGCCTCGGGCTCGGGCTCGGGCGCGGGCCGCTTGCCGCCGCCGAAGGTCACCGTCACCATGGCGGGGCGAATGACCTTGCCGCCCATGCGGTAGCCCTTCTGGTAGACGTCGGCGACCGTGTCCTCGTACGCGTCGGCGTTCTCGACGCGCCCCACGGCCTGGTGCGCCAGGGGGTCGAACGGCTCGCCCGCCGGGTCGATCATCTCGACGTTCTCGTGGCCGAGGATGTCGAGCATCTTGGCACGCACGGCGTCCACGCCGTCGGAGAACTGCTGGAGCCCCTCGTTGCCCTCGGCCTGGCCGGCCGCGTGGGCGATGGCGCGCTCCATGTCGTCGATGACCGGCAGGAGGTTGGTGACCAGGCGCTCGGCCGCTCGCTCGCGCTCGACCAGGCGCTCGGCCTCGACGCGCTTGCGGTAGTTGTCCCAGTCGGCCTGCATGCGCAGCTTCTGGCTGGTGGCCTCCACCGCGGCGTCGTTGGCCTTCTCGAGGGCCTCCTGCGCCTCGGCGAGCTGGCGGGCCAGGTCGTCGCGCTCCTCGCGGAGCTTGGCGGCGTCGGCCGCAAGGTCGGCGTCGGCGGCCTCGTCGCCCGCGCGGATGGCGGCCTCGACCAGGGCGGCCTCGTCGAGCTCCTCCTGGGAGGTCTCGGGCTCGGGCTCGCCGGTGGGCTCCTGGGCCTCGTCGCCCTCGACCTCGATGGGCACCTTCATGGGATCGGTCTCCTCGCTTGCCATGCCCCGTCACCTACTCGACGGTGGGCTCGTCGTCGACGACCTCGTAGTCGGCGTCGACCACGTCGCCCTGGGCACCGGCGGCCGTCTGGGCCTCGGTGTCGGAGTAGACGATCTGGGCCAGCTTGTAGCCGGTCTGCTGGAGCTTCTCGCTCGCGGCCTTGATGGCGTCGATGTTGGTGCCGTTGAGCGCGCTCTTGGCCTCGTCGATGGCGGCCTGGACCTCGGCGCGGGTGTCGGCCGGGACCTTGTCGCCCAGCTCGTTGAGGGTCTGCTCGGTGGAGTAGGCCAGCGAGTCGGTCTGGTTGCGGACCTCGATCTCGTCCTTCTTGGCCTTGTCCTCGGCGGCGTGGGACTCGGCGTCCTTGACCATGCGGTCGACCTCGTCGTCGGACAGCGCGGTGGAGCCGGAGATGGTGATCTGCTGGCTCTTGCCGGTGGCCTTGTCCTTGGCCGTGACCTTCACGATGCCGTTGGCGTCGATGTCGAAGGTGACCTCGATCTGCGGGATGCCGCGACGGGCCGCGGGGATGCCGGTGAGCTGGAACTTGCCCAGGCTCTTGTTGTCGGCGGCCATCTCGCGCTCGCCCTGCAGGACGTTGATCTCGACGGAGGTCTGGTTGTCGGCCGCCGTGGAGTAGATCTCGGTCTTCTGCGTGGGGATGGTGGTGTTGCGGTCGATCATGCGGGTCATGATGCCGCCCATGGTCTCGACGCCCAGCGACAGCGGGGTGACGTCGAGCAGCAGGATGCCCGAGACGTCGTTGGTGAGCACGCCGCCCTGGACGGCCGCGCCGTCGGCGACGACCTCGTCGGGGTTGACGGACATGTTGGGCTGCTTGCCGGTCATGGTGCGGACGAGGTCCTGGACGGCGGGCATGCGGCTGGAGCCGCCGACGAGGATGACCTCGTCGATCTGCGAGATCTGCATCTTGGCGTCGCGCAGGGCCTTGGTGACGGGCTCCTTGCAGCGGTCGAGCAGGTCGCGCGTGATGCGCTCGAACTCGGCGCGGGTGAGCGTGTAGTTGAGGTGCAGCGGGCCGCTCTGGTTCATCGTGATGAACGGGAGGTTGATGGTGGCCTGCTGGGCGCTGGAGAGCTCCTTCTTGGCGTTCTCGGCGGCCTCCTTCAGGCGCTGCAGGGCCATGGGGTCGGCGCGCAGGTCGATGCCGTTGTCGGCCTGGAACTTGTCGGCCATCCAGTCGATGACCTTCTGGTCCCAGTCGTCGCCGCCCAGGTGGTTGTCGCCGTTGGTGGCGAGGACCTCGAAGGTGCCCTCGGCCAGCTCGAGCAGCGAGACGTCGAAGGTGCCGCCACCCAGGTCGAAGACGAGGATGCGCTGCTCGGTCTCCTGCTTGTCGAGGCCGTAGGCCAGGGCGGCCGCGGTGGGCTCGTTGACGATGCGCTTGACCTCGAGGCCGGCGATCTTGCCGGCGTCCTTGGTGGCCTGGCGCTGGGCGTCGTTGAAGTAGGCCGGGACGGTGATGACGGCCTCGGTGATGGGCTCGCCCAGGTACTTCTCGGCGTCGGCCTTCATCTTGCCCAGGATCATGGCGCTGACCTGCTCGGGGGTGAAGTCCTCGCCGTCGATCTCGACCACAGCGCGGTTGCCCACGCCCGGCTTGACCTTGTACGGGACGGTCTTGAGCTCGGACGTGACCTCGTCGTAGCGACGGCCCATGAAGCGCTTGATGGAGAAAACCGTGTTGGTGGGGTTGGTGACGGCCTGGTTCTTGGCCGCCTTGCCGACGATGCGGTCGCCGTCGGAGCGGAAGCCGACCACCGACGGGGTGGTGCGGTCGCCCTCAGCGTTGACGATGATCGTAGGCTTGCCGTTCTCGAAGATGGCCATGGCGGAGTTGGTGGTGCCAAGGTCGATGCCGAGGATCTTGCTCATGGTGGTTCCTTCCTGACTTCGCCTCCCCGCGGGAGGCGCGTGTTCCTATCGCAAGGGTTTATATCCCCTATGTGTGAATCCTATACATAATCTAAGTGTCTTCGCACTAGATTTCTTGATTCCACACATTAGAGGTCAGGTATTCCAGGGCGCAATTGCAAAACGCCGGCACTCATATGGTTACGCAGACGTTGTTTTGTCTCATTGGGGGGCTTGCAATGGGCGGGGTGAGTGCTATTCTCGCACCAAGCAAGCCGCCGTCGGCACCATGGAGAGGGACGTCGGACACAGGCGGCACGACAGGAAGGAACAACTATGTCCAAGCCCATCATTGATGCCGACGAGTGCATCGCCTGTGGCGTCTGCGTCGACACCTGCCCCTGCGGCGTTCTCGAGCTCGGCGACACCGCCGAGGTCGTTGACGAGGATTCCTGCATCGCTTGCGGTGCCTGCCTCGACGCCTGCCCCGCCGGCGCGATCACCGAGATCTCCGAGGACTAGCTCTCCCCTGCCGCACGCGGCATAACGAGCATGGAACCGGGCCCTTCGGGGCCCGGTTTTTGTTTGCGCCTATACTGGCGCTGTTGGGCGCGGATTGGGGGAAGAGATGAGGCTCGTCATAGCGTCGGACATCCACGGGTCGGCGACCTGGTGCGCAAGGCTGATGGAGGCGATCGAGGCCGAGGCGCCCGACCGCGTGGTGCTCCTGGGCGACCTGCTCTACCACGGGCCACGCAACGACCTGCCCGAGGGATATGCGCCCAAGGAGGTCATCGCCATGCTGTCGGGCATCGCCGACCGGGTGGTGGCCGTGCGCGGCAACTGCGAGGCCGAGGTCGACCAGATGGTGCTGCCCTTCCCCTGCATGGCCGACTATGCCCTCATCGACGACGCGGGACGGATGATCTTTGCCACGCACGGGCACGTCTGGGGCGCCGGCTTCCACAACTCGGTGGACCGGCTGCCGGCACTGCGCGACGGCGACGTGCTGCTCTATGGCCACACGCACATCAAGGTGAACGAGGACGTGGCGCTGCCCGGCGGCGTGGTGCGGGCCTTCAACCCTGGCAGCGTGGGGATTCCCAAGGACGGAACGCATAGCTACGGCGTCTATGAGGACGGTGTGCTCGAGCATCACCTGCTTGGGTAGGCCATTCGGACGCGGCCGCCCTGTCCTATTTGGGCAGGTACCAGTAGCTGTGCATGCCCGAGAGGAAGGTCTGCGACCCGGCGGGCATCTGCGTGAGCGCGTTGAACACGTTGATGAAGTCGCCCGACGCCGCTACGAACGACATCGCGCCAAATACGCCCAGGCCCGTCCAGGCCGGGTTCACGAGGAAGGCCACAAAGGGCAACACGCCCAGCACGAGCGCCGGGAAGACGCTCATCCAGATGAAGCGCCACTTGCCCATGTCCTCCGGGCCAACCACGAAGAGCATGCCCTGCTTGAGGTTGGAGTACATGTAGAGGTCCTCGCGAAACCACATGGCGTGCATGAACTCATGCGGCACGGAGGCGGCAAGCGCGAGGAGCATGGCGATGAGGGGACCGATCGAGCCAAAGAAGTCGAGCGACGGGGCCCGCCAGAGAATCACGAAGTAGAGCGCCACGAACAGCACGATTCCTATGACGCTCGCGATGACGCTCATCATGAACGTCGACTCGGACTCGCGGAACTGCACCGCGCCCTCGGGCATGGGATCGCGCCGCGGAAGGTCCTCCTCGTTGCCCGAATACTTGCCTGCGTAGTGAAACCGCATCTGAACCCGCCCAAGAACGCCTTGCGCGCCCGAGCGCAGGGAGCGACGGGCGCGCGACTCGCTTATCCGTTGAGACGATACCACTTGGCGGCCGGCGCACCACCGGCAGCGGTGGCGCCGCGGGACGTGCCGGCGCTACTGCACCCTCGAGAGCGACTCGACCAGCACCGGGACGAGGGCGGCGACGCCGCAGAGCAGCCCGCCCACCATCCAGGCCATCCAGAAGAAGGGCTCGCCGTAGAACATGAGGCAGAGACCGACGATGGAGGCCAGGATCATGATGATCGCGCATGCGGAGCCAATCGCGCGGTTGTGGCGGATCTTGGCCAGCGCCTTGGCGGCACGCTCCTCGCCCACGATGGAGGCGACCTCCTCCTCGGTGAGCTCGGAGAGGGCGTCGAGGTTGTACTCCTCCACGTCGATGCGCCCGGCCATGATGCCGCCGCGCACGAGAACGAACGTACCGGCAGTGACGCACAGGAAGAACGCCGCGATGATGTAGCGGTTCTCGCCCAGGCTGGTCAGCGCCAGCCCGGCAATGATGATGCAGATGCCCAGGGTGAGCTGGACGCCAAAGTCGTGGCGCGCCTTCTGCTCCTGCTCGGCGGTGTAGAAGCTCTCCACGAAGGGGTGCGCCCGCTTGAAGGCGGTGTCGTCCATGCACGCGGGGATGATGAACGCGAGGCCCACGATGACGCCCACGAACAGCGCGATTGCCGAGCCCGCGTCGGTGGGCAGCGGCCCAAACGACAGCCCGTCGACAAACGCCGCGCCGGTGAGGCCCAGAAGGATTGCCGCCACGCCCGTGGCAATGCGGTTGGCAAAGTTGATCTGCTGCTCGTCGTAGCCCGTGACGTCGGCGAGCGCAGCGACCGCGGGCACGGAGCGGGCAGGCTCGGAGGCACGGCCGGTGAGGTCGCCCGAGACCAGCTCGTCGAGCGTGCAGTCGAAGATGTCGCAGATCTTGATGAGCTTGTCCATCTCGGGGTAGGCGCGCTCGGCCTCCCACTTGGTGACGGACTGGCGGGAGACGCCCACCAGCATGGCGAGCTGCTCCTGGGTCATCTTGCGCGTGGCGCGGAGGTGCTGAAGGTTGTCGCGGAAGCTCATGGCGCGGCCTTTCTCGTTGGTGCCCTTGTGACACCCAAGACGTTAGGGTAGCACGAGCGGGCACTCCACCAACCAGGGGCTGC
>SUUD01000080.1 GCA_015062715.1 Olsenella sp.
CGTCACAATAGAGATTCCGCAAAGAGGTAGGACCCGCATGCGAAGGGACACCCCGCACGAATGCGAGGTGCCCCCTATCGTCGATGCGATATCGAACTAGCCCAGAAGCTCCTTCACGTCGAGGGCGATCATGAGCTCCTCGTTGGTGGGAACGACCAGGACGCGGACCGAGCTGCCCTCGCCGGTGATGTCGCGGACCTCGCCGGAGCGGACGGCGTTCTTCTCGGGGTCGATCTTGACGCCCATCCACGCGAGCTTGTCGGCGACCATCTGGCGGACGAGCGAGGAGTTCTCGCCAAGGCCGGCCGAGAAGGCGATGGTGTCCATGCCCTCGTTGGCCTGGGCCATCTCCATGATGAGCTGGGCGGTGCGATAGGCGAACATCTCGAGGGCCATCTGGCAGTTGGCGTCGCCGTTGGCGGCGCCGGCCTCGATGTCACGGGAGTCGGAGCTGATGCCCGAGAGGGCGAGCAGGCCGGACTGCTTGTTCATCATGGTGTCGACCTCGTCGACGGTGTAGCCGCCAACGCGCTGCAGGTAGCAGACGGTAGCAGGGTCGATGGTGCCGCAGCGGGTGCCCATGATGAGACCATCGAGCGGCGTGAGGCCCATGGTGGTGTCCATGTTCTTGCCGTCGGTGATGGCGCACAGGGAGGCACCGGAGCCCAGGTGGCAGCTCACGAGCTTGTGGACGTCGTCGCCCAGGAACTCCTTGGTGGCACGCCAGATGAAGCGGTGGCTGGTGCCGTGGGCGCCGTACTTGCGGATGTGCAGCTTGTCGACCACGTCGCGCGGGAGGGCGTAGCGGTGGGCGCGCTCGGGGATGGCGTAGTGGAAGGAGGTGTCGGCCACGATGACGTTGCCCTTGTCGGGGAAGAGCTCGCGGCAGACCTCGATGGCGTCGGCCTCTGCGTAGTTGTGAAGCGGGGCCAGCGGGGCAACCTCGCGGACCCAGCCGAGGGTCTCGTCGGTGACGACCTTGGACTCGGGGAAGTACCAGCCGCCCTGAACGACGCGGTGGCCGATGCCGATGAAGTCCTTGCCGGTGGCGTTGATGATGTCGATGACGTGGCCCATGGCCGTCTTGTGGTCGGGCAGGGGCGCCTCGATCTTCTGCTTGCCCTCGACCGCGATGGACTCGTAGCCCACGAAGGAGCCCTCGATGCCGATGCGCTCGCAGTTGCCCTTGGCATAGACCTCGGCGGTGTCGACGTCGAGCAGCTGGAACTTGAGCGACGAGCTGCCGGCATTGATGACGAGAACGTTCATGGGACTCCTTTCCTGTGCGCGGGAGCGCACGAGAGACTGTCTGCCAAGGTGACATGATACGTTGACCCGGCCCGCTTCAGGGGCCAGAATGCACGCGTCTGCTTTGTCTCCATCCGACAGCGAAGCCGGGCGGACACGCTATGCGTCGAGGAGGACCCGCTCCGCTATGTCGGCCGCGCGGGCGATGCAATCGCCGCAGGGGGTGAGGGCAACGCCCGTGTCGACGCCCTTGAGCTCACGGCAGACAATGGATCCGCAGGCCGCCTTGAACTCGTCGGAGATGCGGGCCGCCTGGGCGTAGGTCTCGACCTTGCTTGCCGGGGCGTCGACGTTGCCGTCGCTCGTGACGAGGCCGGCCACGACCCCCGCCCCCAGGAGCGCGCCGCACGTGCCGTCATAGTTGCCCACGCCGCGGCCAAGGCCCTCGGTCATGCGAAAGAGCTCGACCTCGTCGCGGCCGAGCTGCTCGGCAAAGGCGCAGGCCACCGACTGCGCGCAGTTGTAACCCCTGTCGTGCCGCGCGACCGCGGCCTCGGAACGAACGGACATTGCTCCCCCTCCATGTCTGGGACGGGGCCCTCCCCCGCCCGCAGGCCCATGCTACTGTGCGAGGAGCGCCTCGCCAAGGTCTTTGCCACCAAGGACGTGCATGTGCAGGTGGTTGACGGCCTGTCCGGCATCGGCGCCGGTGTTCATGATGACGCGGAAGCCCGACTGGTCGATGCCCTCCTTGTGGACGACCTCGTCGACGAGGGCGACCATCGCGGCAAGCGTCTCGGCGGGGACGCCGTCGATGATGTTGTCGTGATGGGCCTTGGGAACCACGAGCACGTGGGTGGGGGCCACGGGGCTCATGTCGCGGAAGGCGCAGGCGAGGTCGTTCTGGGCGACGACGTCCGTGGGGATCTTGCCGTTCGCGAGCTTGCAGAAGATGCAGTCTGACATGGGGGCTCCAATCCGTTGGCTACTCGTCGATGAACGCCGTGGCGGGCGCCGCGGCGGTGTCGGGGACGTCGTCCTGGCGGGCGGACTCGACAAGGACCTGCACCCGCTGCTCCGCCGAGGCAAGGCGCGCCCTGAGGCTCGAGAGCAGCTCGACGCCGCGCTGGTAGCGCTCGAGGGCCTCCTCGAGCTCGAGGTCGCCGCTCTCGAGCTGACGCACGACCTGCTCGAGCTCGACCGACGCCTCCTTGAAGGTCATCTCGTCCAGGGGACGGTTCTGCTGTGCTGACATCGTGTCGTCCTTTCGCTTCGTGCCCATCCGATGGGGCTAGTCGTCTGCTTGTATGGGATTGCCCGTTGCACTCGATGCGGAGACCGTGGCCTCGAGGCAGCCGTCGGCCATGACCACGCCGATCGTGTCGCCCACGGCGACCTGGCCGGCATGCGACACCACATGCCCCAAGGAGTCGCGGACGATGGAGTATCCCCTGCCCAGCACCTTGAGCGGCGACAGCGCGTCGAGCGCCGCGGCCGAGCGGCCAACGGTTGCGGACTGTGCCTGAGTGATGCGCGGGGCAAGCCCCACGAGCATGTTTGCGAGGTGTGCCAGCTCCCCCTGACGTGCCGAGACGGAGCGCGGGAGCGCCTCAACCAGGCGGTCGGCCGTCTGCATGAGCGACATGCGTCGCGAGGAGACGATCCAACGGGGGTCGGTGAGGCAGCCATGCCTGCCCAGCTGCTCGAGAGCCGCCCTCTCGCGCGTCAGGCGCGACTCGATCGCTCCACGGGACCTGAGCGCGAGACCGTCGACGTCCCTCTGGCACGATGAGACCGTGGCCGCGAGGGCGGCGTCCAGCCGCGAGGCACGCACGCTGTTGCGGTCGATGATCTCACCTATGGCGGGGGCGACGCCCTCCGCCGCGGCCGTGGGGGTGGAGGCGCGGCGGTCGGCGACCATGTCGCAGATGGTGATGTCGTCCTCGTGGCCAATGCCCGAGACCACGGGCACGGGGCATGAGGCGACGGCACGCGCGACCGACTCGTCGTTGAAGGCCATGAGGTCCTCGTAGGAGCCTCCGCCACGCACGAGCAGGATGCAGTCGGGTCGGTACGAGGCGGCCAGCGCGATGGCGCGGACGATGGTGCCCGGTGCGGCCTCTCCCTGGACGGCACACCCGGCGACGAGGAGCTCCACCAGGGGGTTCCGTCGTGCCAGCGTGCGTTTGACGTCCTCGATGACGCTGCCGGTGAGCGAGGTGACGACGCCCACGCGCATGCAGAAGGCGGGAATCGGGCGCTTGCGCGCCTCGTCCATGAGGCCCTCGGACTGAAGCCTGCGGGCAAGCTCGGCCACGCGCTGCCTGAGCAGGCCCTCGCCTGCGACCGAGATCGAGCGTATGACGAAGCTGAGCTTGCCGGTCTTGTCGTACACGTCGAACGAACCGCGTGCCTGCACGAGCAGGCCGTTGTTGAGGGCGGAGCGAAGCTGCGGGTCGAGCTTGTCGTAGGTGCCGCGCCACACGATCACGTCCATGGACGCGAGCTCGTCCTTGAGGGAGAAGTAGCAGTGGCCCGTGCGATTGGGACCGCGCCATCCCGTGATCTCGCCGGTGACCGTGAGGGTGGGAATGCGCGAGAGCGTCGTCTTTGCCAGGGAGACGGCGTCCGCCACGGAGAGGGAGTCCTCGCCGCCTTGCCCGGCCCCGGGCGTGAGCAGGTCTGCAGGCATGCTAGTTCCTGCGGTTGACCTGGCTGCGCAGGTACAGGAGCTGGAGGATCGACGTGAGGGCAGCGGCCACGTAGGTGAGCGCGGCCGCGGTGAGCACCTGCTTTGCCCCCGCCTCGGCCGTGGCGTCGAGGCCGCACGTGGAGATGTAGGAGACCGCCCTGCGGGAGGCGTCGATCTCGACCGGGAGAGTGACCAGGTGGAACAGGACCGAGAACGCGAACAGGCCGATGGCGAGCTTGGCAAGGCCGGCGCTGCCGAGCATGGCGGCGGCGAGGAAGGCGAGCATCCAGGTCTGCGAGGTGAGGTTGACCACGGGAACGAGCGAGGTCCTCACCTGCATGAGGGCGTAGCCAGTGGCCTTCTGCAGCGCATGGCCCGCCTCGTGGCAGGCGACGGCGACCGAGGCGACCGAGCCCCCGTTGAGGTTCTCCTGCGAGAGGTAGAGGTTGTTGTCGGCCGGGTTGAAGTGATCGGTCAGCCTACCCGCGACGGGCACGATGCCCACGTTGTCAGCACCGTTCGACACGAGCATGCGGCGAGCCACCTGGGCCCCCGTCTCGCCCGTGTTGACCGGGACGCGCGACCACTTGTTGTAGGCGCTGTTGATGTAGCTCTGGGTAAGCACGCCAAGGATCATGGAGATGATGACGATGCCCATATAGCCCATGTCGAAACCGTATCCGTAGTACATGCGAGCCCCTTTGCCTTGAGGACGTGTTGGGAAAGATTGTATCCCGTTACGGGGACACATATGCGCTCGGGACGGGGACACGCCGCCTGACGGGCCTAGAGGACCTCGATGTGCCCATCCTTGACCGTGAGGCCGAGATCGCCGGCGAGCAGCCGGTCGAGCTGGGTGCCCACGAGCTCGCGGCGCCAGCCCGACGACACGCGCGACATGGAGCGGTTCGTCGCGAACGCATACAGGTCGTCACGGGTGGCGATGAGCTGCACCGCCACGCCGCTCGTCTCGGAGACGCGGCGGACGAGGGCGTACATGAGGTCCACGACGCACTCGAGCTCGGCCGAGGGACGCGTGTGGCGCTCGGCCTTGGGGAGCTCGTCGTCGGGGCACGCCCTGCCGCGGGCAACGGCCTCGACGATCGCGCGGGCGTCTGTCCCCGAGAGCTGCTCGGTCCCGCGCACCCTGCGCAGGCGGCGCTCGTCGCCCGGCGCGAGCTTGCAGACCTCGACGATGACCTCGTCGGAGAGCACCCACTTGCGCGGGATGTCGCGCTCGGCGGCGCGCCGCTCGCGCCAGGCGCAGACCTCGCGCGCGATGCCGAGCTGGCGGCGCGTGAGCGAGCTCATCCTCTTGAGGCGCGCATAGGCGTGCAGGGGGTCGCGGTCGAGGGCCGGCGGGTTGGCGATCGCGAGCATCTCGGGCTGGACCCAGCCCAGGCGGTCCCGGGCGACGAGGTCGTTGACCATGCGCTCGTAGATGCCGGGAAGGTAGCGCACATCGTCCTCGGCATACTCGAGCTGCTCGGGGTCGAGCGGGCGGCGGGACCAGTCGGTGAGCGAGGCGGCCTTGGGCAGGTGCACGCCCGTGTACGCCTCCACGAGCGCGCCGTAGCCCATCTGCATGCGGTGGCCCAGGAACGCGGCGGCGAGCTGGGTGTCAAACAGGGGCGTCACGCGGCACGAGAGCGCGTGGTCGATGGCGTCGAGGTCCTGCGAGCAGGCATGGAGAACCTTGGTTATGGACGTGTCCTCGAGGAGCTCGGCGACGCAGGAGAGGTCATCGATGGCCAAGGGGTCGATCGCGGCGCTCTCGACGGGCGTGGCGAGCTGGATGAGGCAGAGCTTGGGAAAGAAGGTCTTCTCGCGCAGGAACTCGGTGTCGACCGCAAGGATGCGCTCGGAGCGGGCCCGTTCGCAGAAGCCGACCAGCTCCTCATGATTTGATATGTACACTCGGTGCCTTTCGACGTCGCGGCAGGCACAGGGGGTACCATCAGGGTGAGCCCGGCCGGTCGCTTGCGCTTGCGACCGTCCATGATACAAAATCGAGGCGTCCGTCGTGCGCGCGAGGAGAGGTCAGGTCGGCAATACCATGAGAACCCTCATCATTCACAACCTGCGCTCCGGGTTTGGGTCGGATGCCATCTTCGAGTTCGAGCGCTCGCTGGTCAGCGAGGGTGACGAGTGCGTGCTGCGCACGCCCTCGGCAGACTTCTCCGCCCCCGAGGTGCTCGCCGACGCCGAGGACTTCGACCTGGTGGTCATCTCCGGTGGGGACGGCACCGAAGCCAGCCTCCTCTACGAGCTGCGCGACCGCGACGTGCTCACCTGCGTGTTCCCGTCGGGCACGGCGAACCTGCTCTTCGAGAACATCGGCAACGCCGCCGAGCCGGCGGCGCTCGCGCACGCCTGCCGGGCGGGCCGCTTCGCCCGGACGGACCTCGGCGAGATCGGCTGGACCGACGAGTCGGGCGAGCACCACGTGCACGGCTTCACCATCATGGCCGGGACGGGCTTCGACGCCGAGCTCATGCGCAGCGCGGCCCCCAACAAGCAGCTCATGGGCGAGGCTGCCTACTTCTTCGCCGCCCTCTCCAACCTCGACCCAACCTACTCCCACTTCACCATCACGGTCGACGGGACGACGCACGAGTGCGACGGCATCGCCTGCATCCTCGCCAACAACGCGATGATCCAGGGCGAGGTCGAGATCATCCCCGACTGCTCGATGGCCGACGGCCTGATCGACGTCATGGTCCTCGAGACGCCCTACGTGGTGGGCCTGGCGCGCACCGCGCTCTCGGCCCTGCTCGACCCAAAGGGCAAGAAGCTCGGCCGCCCGCAGATCAGGACCTTCCAGGGCCGCGAGATCCACGTCGAGTCGAGCGAGCCGGTGCCCATCCAGGTGGACGGCGAGCCCTTCCCCGGCGCGGTGCGCTCGTACGACGCGCGCGTGCTGGCCGGCGCCACCAAGGTCGTCGTCGACCAGCTGAGCCGCTATGCGGAGCTTGCCCAGGAGGGCGGCGCCGAGGCCTAGCCCCGGGCGCCGTCACGTGCGCTCAGCCAAACACGACCCCGATCTGGCGACGCACCTCGTCCATGACGCCCAAGGACTCGAGCGTGACCGTGCGGGCGGCCCTCGCGTCGAGCACCGGCGCCTCGAGGCCGCGGACGGACGCGGCGAAGTCATCGAGCTCGGAGGCGATGTTGTTGGGCGCCTCGGGGACGTCGAGCGGCGTTGCGTAGCCCTCGCCCATGCCCCAGTCGCCGGTGATGGCGGCCGGCCTCACCACCTCGACCGAGCGCGGGTCGGACGCCTGGCGTATGAGCAGGGTCGCCTGCTCGCCGGCTATCTGCGACGGGACGTGGTCGTCGAAGGTCTTGCCCCACGAGACGTGCACGCCCTTGTCGGCATAGGTAAGGATCGCCTGGCCCGACAGGTCGACGCGATGGGCTGGCTCGGCGACGTCGATGCCGGGGACGTCCACCACCACGCCCGATGCCTGCACGGATTCTGGCGCCCCGAAGAGCGCGACGGCGAACTCGACCATGTAGCAGCCAAGGTCCATGAGGGCGCCACCCGCGCGACGCGGGTCGAAGCACGAGGCGACGTCCCCGCGGCGCAGGCGGGCGACGCGCCCCGAGACCTTGGCGTAGCCAAAGGAGGCGGCGCGAACCTGGCCCAGCTCGGGCAGGGCGTCGCACACGATCTTGAAGCCGGGGTCGTGGATGGAGCGCATCGCCTCCATGCAGACGACGCCCGCCTCGTCGGCCGCCCGGAAGAGCTCGTCAGCCTGGGCGCGCGTGGGCGTGAAGGGCTTCTCTACCAGCACGTGCTTGCCGGCGCGCAGCATCATGAGCGCCTGGTCGTGATGGATGGTGTTGGGGCTTGCCACGTAGACGGCCTCCACGTCGGGGCAGGCCGCGAGCTCGTCGAGCGAGTCGAAGAGCAGCGTCGCCTCTCCCCCGCCTGCGGCGCGGACCTTCTCGGCGTACTCACGGGCACGTCCCATCGAGCGCGAGTAGGCGCCGACGATAGTTGCCGCGTTCGTCCTGGTGACCGCATCGAGGAAGACCTCGGCGATGTGGCTCGTGCCTATGGTGGCAAAGCGAACGGGTTCCATGGCCCTCCATCCCTCGTGACTGCCCATGGCGCGATTCTACTACCACGACGCATGGGGACGGGAGTCCCCGCACACGCCCGCCGTTGCTCAGATGCTGCGACAAGTGGGAAACAGGTTTAGGCCAATTGTGCAGCCACGATGTTATCGCGAACCGGGTTTGGCAATCACGGGACGCC
>SUUD01000081.1 GCA_015062715.1 Olsenella sp.
GCATGACTCCCGCGCAGAGGATCAGAGAGTATGGCGAGGAGTCGTTCCGCGAGGTCGAGAGCGAGGTCGTCGCCCGCTACGGCGCGTCGGGAGGCCTCGTCATCGCCTGTGGGGGCGGCGTGGTGACCCGTGAGCGCAACCGGTCGCCCCTGCTCCAGAACTCCCTCGTCATCATGCTCGACCGGCCACTCGACCAGCTCTCGAGCGAGGGGCGCCCCCTCTCGGGCGCCCGTGGCGTCTATGCCCTCGCAGAGGAGCGCATGGGGGCCTACCATGACTGGGCCGACGTCGTCCATGCCTGCACGGGTTCCGCGGCAGGCGATGCGGAGGCCCTGTTCGCGCTGGTCTCCGAAGGCTAGACTTCAAGGGTGTAGGTGGCAGGCCCCTCGGGGAAGGTTGACATGGAACGAACGACGGCGAGCCTGGTGCTCGAGACGATAGGCGGCAAGGACAACGTCACCGCATGCGGCGTGTGCATGACGCGGCTCAGGATAACTCTGGCCGACCCCTCGCTCGTCGACCTGGACGCCCTCGCGGGCACGGCGAGCGTCCTGGGGGTCGTTCGCCGCGGCGAGACGGGCCTCGAGGTCGTCTTCGGGCCCGGCATGGTGGACCAGGTCTACCAGGACGTCAGCGCCAGCCTGTCGAAGCCCTGTGCGGTGGCGCCGGTGCCCCCGCGCCCGGCAGGCACGATGCGCGTCACGATCAGTCCCGGCAGGGCGAAGTCCTACCACGCGCAGGCGGCGGCGCGCGCCTCCCGCACTGCGGACGAGGCGGGCCTCGCCAACCTCCTGACCCAGATCGACCATGACGAGTCCGCGCGGGAGAGCAAGCCCCGGCTCCTCGTCATCAACGGCCCCAACCTCAACCTGCTCGGCATCCGCGAGCCCGACATCTATGGTCGCCAGGACTATGCCGCCCTCGTCGACCTCTGCCGGAGGGCCGGCGCCGACGCGGGATTCGGCGAGGTCCGCTGCTTCCAGTCGAATCACGAGGGCGACATCGTCGACGAGATCCAGCGCGCGCTCCACACCGCCGACGGCATCGTGATCAACCCGGGGGCCTACACGCACACGTCCGTCGCCATCCTCGACGCCCTCAAGTCGGTCGCCCTGCCGGCCGTGGAGGTCCACATCTCGAAGGTGGACGAGCGCGAGGAGTTCCGCCAGGTGTCCTACGTGCGCCTCGCCTGCTTCGAGACCATCGCGGGCATGGGCTTCGAGGGATACCGCAAGGCCATCTTCGACCTTGCCGCCCATCTTGCCGAGACGAGCAGATGAGCCCCTCCTTCACCCTCCATGTCGGGGACATAGCCGTGTTGTGCGAGCGCAAGCGGGTACGCAACGTCAGGCTGCGCCTCGCGGCGGACGGCTCGGTTCGCATGTCCATCCCCTCCCGTTGCCCTCGGGCCTTTGCCGAGGCCTTCCTGCAGGCCCATGAGGGGTGGGTTCGGGAGGCCGCCGCCCGCGGGGCACGTCGGGAGACGCGAGACGCGGGGTTGGGCGGCACCACCCGCCTCTGGGGCGAGGACCTCCCCGTGGACGTGGCCCACTCCCCCACCGCCCGCTCCTTCCGAGCCACCCTGACCGATGCCGGGGTTCGCGTGGTCGTCCCCCAGGCGGTGGCCACGGACCCCGCCGCGATGCACGAGGGTATGGGCAGGGCCCTCGACAGGCTGAGGAAGTCCGAGGTCGAACGTGCCCTACCTCCGGTCATCCAGGCGGTCGAGGCCGAGGTCGGGGCACATGCGAGCTCGTGGGCCGTCCGCAAGATGAGGTCGCGCTGGGGATCCTGCACGCCCGCGACAAGAAGCATCCGCCTGTCGAGCCTGCTTGCCGAGTACCCACGGGAATGCCTGGCGTACGTGGCCACGCACGAGTGCTGCCACCTGCTGGAGCCCAGCCACAACGCACGCTTCCACGCCCTCATGGACGCCCACTACCCGGGATGGCGCAAGGTGCGTGCCCTTCTCAGCAATCGATAGGCAACGTCACATGCCGTGCGTGGCGTAGATCGCCTCGTCCTCCCAGGGGACGACCTCGCCTGCGGCAAGGGTCTGGGGAAGGTCGATGAGCCGCTGGTTGGAGGACCCGCGGAACCTCAGCGTGATGTCCTTCCTGTCCAGCACGAAGGGCCCGTCGACAAGCACGTCGATGCAGGCGAGCATGCGGTCGGTGACCTCGGTGCGCCGCGGGCTGCCCTCGCGGAGAAGGTCGTCGAGGAGGTCGCCGGTGAAGCACCAGACGGTCTTGCCGGGAAGCTCCGCCTTGACGCGCTCGAGCAGGCCGACCAAGGCGTGCTGGTTCGCAGGCTCCATGGGCTCGCCGCCCAGGAGCGTGAGCCCCGCCACGTAGCTGGGCCTCAGGCTGTCGACGATGTCATCCTCGACCTCGTGCGTATAGGGATGCCCGTACGAGAAGTCCCAGGTCTCGGGCTGGAAGCATCCCGGGCAGTGATGCGTGCAGCCCGAGACGAACAGCGTGGTGCGTGCGCCTACGCCATTGGCGATGTCACACTTCTTGATCTCGGCGTAGTTCATAGACCCCCGTCAGCTCGCCTCCTCAGGCCTCTGTGCTCAAACATGCTCGCGCCAAGGGCGCGCTGCGCAACTGCGCCAGAGGCCTGAGGAGGCGAGCTGCGCCATCAATAACCTGGACAAAGATGGGAGAGCGGCCGAAGTTGCCCGCGCGCGCAGTTCCGCAGCGAAGCGAGGACTGTTCGAGCACGGGGGCAACTTCGGCCGGCTGTGGCTACAGGTGCAGGACGCGGTCGCGGATCTCCTCCGTGCGGCCCTGGTTCCAGAACTGGGAGCCGATGTAGCCGCAGGTACGGCGCGCGACGTTGAGCTTGGACTGATCGCGGTTGCCGCAGTTGGGGCACTCCCACACGAGCTTGCCGTCGTCCTCCACGATCTGGATCTCGCCGTCGTAGCCGCACTCCTGGCAGTAGTCGCTCTTGGTGTTGAGCTCGGCGTACATGATGTGGTCGTAGATGAACTGCATGACCGAGATGACGGCCTCGAGGTTGTCCTGCATGTCGGGAACCTCGACGTAGGAGATGGCGCCGCCCGGCGAGAGCTGCTGGAACTCGCTCTCGAACTGGAGCTTGGTGAAGGCGTCGATCTTCTCGGTAACGTGGACGTGGTAGGAGTTGGTGATGTAGCCCTTGTCGGTGATGCCGGGGATGATGCCGAAGCGGCGCTGGAGGGCCTTGGCGAACTTGTAGGTGGTGGACTCGAGCGGCGTGCCGTAGAGGGAGTAGTCGATGTTCTCGGCGGCCTTCCACTCGAAGCAGCGGTCGTTCATGTGCTGCATGACCTGCAGGGCGAAGGGCGTGGCCTCCGGGTCGGTGTGGGAGTGACCGGTCATGAAGCGCACGCACTCGTACAGGCCGGCGTAGCCCAGGCTGATGGTCGAGTAGCCGCCGTAGAGCAGCTTGTCGATGGGCTCGCCCTTCTCGAGGCGGGCAAGGGCGCCGTACTGCCACAGGATGGGGGCGGCGTCGGAGAGGGTGCCCTTGAGGCGCTCGTGACGGCAGCGCAGCGCGCGGTGGCACAGGTCGAGGCGCTCGTCGAAGATCTGCCAGAAACGCTCCATGTCACCACCCGAGGAGAGCGCGACGTCGGGCAGGTTGATGGTGACGACGCCCTGGTTGAAGCGACCGTAGTACTTGGGCTTGCCCGGCTCGTAGTTGCCGGCGTTGGCGACGTTGTCGTAGCCGTTGCCGCTGCGGTCGGGGGTGAGGAAGGAGCGGCAGCCCATGCAGGTGTAGGTGTCGCCGTTGCCCGGCGTCTCGCCCTTCGAGAGCTTGAGCTCGCGCATCTTCTTCTCGGAGATGTAGTCGGGGACCATGCGCTTGGCGGTGCACTTGGCCGCGAGCTGCGTGAGGTAGAAGTAGGGGCTGCCCTCGCGGACGTTGTCCTCCTCGAGCACGTAGATGAGCTTGGGGAAGGCCGGGGTGATCCACACGCCCTTCTCGTTCTTGACGCCCTCGAAGCGCTGGCGCAGGGTCTCCTCGATGATGAGGGCGAGGTCGTCCTTCTCCTGCTGGCTGCGGGCCTCGCCCAGGTACATGAAGACCGTCACGAACGGGGCCTGTCCGTTGGTGGTCATGAGGGTGACGACCTGGTACTGGATGGTCTGGACGCCGCGGCGGATCTCCTCCTTGAGGCGCTTCTCGACGATGCTGTCGAGGACCGTCATGTCAGGCTCGACGCCAAGCTCGTTCATCTCGTCGAGGACCGAGCGGCGGATCTTGCGGCGGCTCACGTCGACGAAGGGCGCGAGGTGCGTGAGCGAGATGGACTGGCCACCGTACTGGTTGGACGCGACCTGGGCGATGATCTGGGTCGCGATGTTGCAGGCGGTGGAGAAGCTGTGCGGCTTCTCGATGAGGGTGCCCGAGATGACGGTGCCGTTCTGCAGCATGTCCTCGAGGTTCACGAGGTCGCAGTTGTGCATGTGCTGCGCGAAGTAGTCGGCGTCGTGGAAGTGGATGATGCCCTCGTTGTGGGCGTTGACCACGTCCTCGGGGAGCAGCATGCGCATGGTGAGGTCCTTCGAGACCTCGCCGGCCATGTAGTCGCGCTGGACGGAGTTGACGGTAGGGTTCTTGTTGGAGTTCTCCTGCTTGACGTCCTCGTTGTTGCACTCGATGAGCGAGAGGATCTTGTCGTCGGTGGTGTTCTTGGTGCGCTTGAGGCCCTGCACGTAGCGGTAGATGATGTACTTGCGGGCGACCTCGTAGCGGTCGAGGGCCATGATCTCGTCCTCGACCATGTCCTGGATCTCCTCGACCGTAACGGTGTGACCGGCGGACTCGCAGCGGTCCGCGACGTTCTCGGAGGCGTAGACGACCTGGCGCTCGGTGAGGCGCATGTCGGCCGGGACCTCCTTGTTGGCGGCCCTGATGGCGTTGGAGATCTTGGTGATGTCGAAGGCTACCTCTGCGCCGTTGCGCTTGATGATCTTCATGGCTGTGGTGTCGCCCCTCCCAGGTTGCGTGCGTGTTGGAACGTGTCTGGTGCGTCGGTGGTGTGTTCAGGGGCGTTTGTCCCTGGGCTCCATGCGTGCCGACCAGTTTGGACTATCCTAGTGCAAGGGGCCGACACAAATGGTTTCAATCACAAGTCCTTGTGACAATTCCGCAAGCGGTACACAATATCTTGTGGTCGGTTAGCTGGGCCTTCTTTCAAACGCGCAGGTAGGCGTCGCGGAATGCGGCGCGTTTTCCCAACACTCGCAGGTTGTTGGGGACCTGGCCACGACTTTGCCGTAACATAGATAGGTCTGTCACGCGGCACCGGCCGCACGAGAGGAACCAGGAGCCACCATGCCCAACGAGGGAAGCTACGAGGCGGCGCTCAGGCGCAGCGACCAGATTCACGCCGACCTGCCGGAACATCCCGAGAACTACACCATGCTCACGGGCGACCGCCCCACCGGACGCCTGCACCTCGGCCACTACTTTGGCACGCTCGTCGACCGCGTGCGCCTGCAGGACATGGGCGTGCGCACCAACGTCGTCATCGCCGACTACCAGGTCATCACCGACCGCGACACGACCGCCAACATCCAGGACAACGTCCTCAACATGGTGGTCGACTACCTCGCCTGCGGCATCGACCCCGAGCGCACGATGATCTTCACGCACTCGGCCGTGCCCGCGCTCAACCAGCTCATGCTGCCGTTCCTCAGCCTCGTCTCCGAGGCGGAGCTCCATCGCAACCCCACCGTCAAGGCCGAGCAGGAGGCGTCGGGCCACGAGCTCACGGGCCTTCTGCTCACCTACCCGGTGCACCAGGCCTGCGACATCCTCTTCTGCAAGGGCAACATCGTGCCCGTCGGACGCGACCAGCTGCCCCACATCGAGCAGACCCGCCAGATCGCCCGTCGCTTCAACAAGCGCTACGGCAAGGTCTTCCCCGAGGTGGCCGGCCTGCTCACGAGCACTCCCCTGCTTCCCGGGCTCGACGGCCGCAAGATGTCGAAGAGCTACGGCAACGCGATCTCCCTCTCCATGACGGCCGACGAGACGGCCCGCCTCATCAAGAAGTCCAAGACCGACAGCGAGCGCATGATCACCTTCGACCCCGAGGGGCGTCCCGAGGTCTCGGCCCTGCTCACGACCGCAGGCATCTGCTCGGGGCGTGACCCCCGAGAGATCGCCGACGAGATCGGCAACGACGGCGCCGGCGCCCTCAAGCGCACCGTCACCGAGGCCGTCAATGGCTACTTCGAACCCATCCGCGCCCGCCGCGAGGAGCTCATGCGCGACCCCACCTACATCCACGACGTCCTTGCCGAGGGCAACCGCAAGGCCAACGAGGTCGCCAACCAGACCCTCGCCGAGGTCCGCGAGGCGATGGGCATGGTCTACTAGCCCACAGGCTCCACGCGCCGTCATCGAGCCCCTGCCGCCCATGCCATGGGTGGCAGGGGCTCCTTGCTGCCTGGCACGGCCCATGTGCCGATAGACAGACGACATGTCTGCATATTGGATACGGGACGCTCCGAAAACCAGCATGGCACATGCTGCCGCCCCTAGTATGCCTCAGAATGCATTTGTCCCATCTACCTGCACATATGTAGGTATTGAGATAAGCTGCCACCCACCGCCCGTACCCGACCAGTCGCGCATTGCCGGATATCCGTAGACTGGCAGTGAATAGAATGATTTGATGTATAGGACGCACCATCGTCCAGGAATCTGTCAGAAAGCGAGGAACCCATGCTACGAATCCACTCGGAGATCGGCAAACTCAACCAGGTCATCGTCCACAGGCCCGGCAACGAGTTCAAGATGGTCCACCCCTCCATGCTCGCGGAGCAGCTCTTCGAGGCGACGCCCTTCCTCTCGGGCGCCCAGAAGGAGCATGACGCCTTCACCGGCATCCTTCGCGACGCCGGCGTCGAGGTGATCGAGCTGCGCGACCTCTTCAGCAAGGCCATGAACGACGCCCACGCCCGCCGTCACTTCACCGACGACTTCATCAAGGCCTCCCACATCCAGAGCAAGGGCCTGGCCAAGTCGCTCGCGGCGTACTACGACTCCCTGTCGGTCGAGGACTTCGTCGAGCGCGTCTTCTGCGGCATCCGCGGTGACACCACCGACGTCATGGACTCCGCGACGCTCGCCGGCCTCACCACGGGCAACTCGCTGTTCCTCGTCCGCCCGCTCACCAACGCCTACTTCACGCGTGACGCCTGCGTCAACGTCGGCTACAACTACTTCCTCTCGCGCATGGCCACCGTCGAGCGCGAGCGCGAGCCGCTCCTCTACAAGTACGCGATCGAGTACACCGACGTGTACAAGGGCAAGCCGACCAAGAACATCTATGACCCCAAGTACCCCTGGCACATCGAGGGCGGCTGCTTCATGCAGCTGAACGCGGACACGGTCCTCATCGGCTGCAGCCCGCGCACGGACACCCGCGCCATCGAGCAGCTGATCGACCCGCTGTACGACCAGGGCGTCACCAACATCTACATCTTCGACTTCACCAACACGCACGAGGTCCTGTTCTTCGACGACATGCTCTCCATGGTCGACGCCGAGACCTTCATCTTCAACCCGCTGCTGTCCGGCATCGTTCCCGTCTACAAGATCGTCCCCAACCCCGACGGCGACCCCTACCTGAGCTTCGTCTCCGACGACTGGAAGGTCGCTCTCGAGAAGGCCCTGGGCGCCAAGCCCAACTTCATTCCCTGTGGTGGCGACGACCCCATCACGAGCGCCTGGGAGACCTGGAACATGGGCTCCAACCTGCTCACCATCGCCCCCGGCGAGGTCGTGGGCCTCGCACGCGCCGAGGTCACCCTCGACCTGCTCGACAAGGCCGGCATCAAGGTCCATTCCTTCGCCTGCCCCGAGCTCACCCGTGGCCGCGCCGGCTGCCGCTGCATGGCGCTCCCCGTCAACCGCGACGAGATCTAGTCAGGCGCGCTCACGCTCGCTGGTAACCCACAGAGGGGCCCGGTCTGTGACCGGGCCCCTTCTTGTATGCCGACACGGACTCTCATCGTCACACCTTCCATGCGGTGCCTTGGTACGAACGCACCTGCCGAGCGGTGCGTTGCTCCGCCCATGCCGCATCGTCGCACCATCCGTGCGGTGCGTTGATGCGACAAGCGCCAACACGGCGACATGAAGAAGGGGCGGCACCCGAAGGCGCCGCCCCCAATACGCGATGATCAGGAGACCTA
>SUUD01000082.1 GCA_015062715.1 Olsenella sp.
GCATCCAGGACAAGACCCCCATTCCGCACAACGGCTGCCGCCCCAAGAAGCGCCGTCGCGTGTAGCACGAGGAAGGACCAACTAACATGGCAGTTGATAGGACCCCTGTCCTCAAGAGGTGCAGGTCCCTTGAACTCGATCCCATCGTTCTCGGGATCAACAAGAAGTCCAACCGTCAGCCTCGTCGCCAGCGTCGCAACGAGAGCGAGTACGGCCGCCAGCTGCGCGAGAAGCAGAAGGCGAAGTTCATCTACGGTGTGCTCGAGAAGCAGTTCCGTGGCTACTACGACGAGGCCAAGCGCATCGAGGGCATCACGGGCGACAACCTGATGACCATCCTCGAGTCGCGCATCGACAACGTCGTGTTCCGCCTCGGCTTCGCCCGCACCCGCAAGGAGGCCCGTCAGACCGTCCGTCACGGCCACATCACCGTCAACGGCAAGCGCGTCGACATCCCGTCGTACCGCGTCAAGGCTGGCGACGTCGTCGCCGTGGCCAACAAGGCCAAGGATCTCCTCCCCATCAAGGAGGCTCTGATTTCCTCCGAGCACGTGGCCGTCCCCGGCTGGCTCGAGGTCGACATCGAGAAGCTGCAGGGCTCCGTCCTCCAGCTCCCGTCGCGTGACCAGATCGACCTCATCAGCGACGAGACCATCGACCCCCAGCTCATCGTCGAGCTTTACTCCAAGTAACGCCCCGGTTGGAGGTAGTACACATGTCCGAGTTCATCCGACCCCAGGTGTCGGTAGAAGAGGTCAGCGAGAACTTCTCGCGCGTGACCGTCGAGCCGCTCGAGCGCGGCTATGGCGACACGCTCGGCAACTCGCTTCGCCGCGTGCTGCTCTCCTCTCTTGAGGGGGCGGCCGTCGAGGCGATCTCGATCGACGGCGTCCAGCACGAGTTCTCGACGGTCGAGGGTGTCTACGAGGACGTCACCGACATCGTCCTCAACGTCAAGGGCCTCGTGTTCCGCTCCATGGGCACGGCCGAGGAGGCCGAGGCGTCAATTTCGATCGACGGCCCGGTCACGGTCACCGGCGGCGACTTCTCCGTCCCCGCGGAGTTCGCGCTGATCAACCCCGAGCACGTCATCTGCACCCTCGGCGAGGGCGCCCACCTCACCATGCGCATGCGCATCGGCGTGGGCCGCGGCTACGTGTCCGGCGACGACAACCAGCGTGACGGCGACCCCATCGGCATCATCCACGTCGACTCGCTCTTCTCGCCGGTGCGCCGCTGCGCCAAGGCAGTCGAGCCCTGCCGCGTGGGCCAGCACACCGACTACGACCGCCTCGTCCTCGAGGTCGAGACCGACGGCTCCATCACCCCGCGCGAGGCCGTCGTCGAGGCCTCCAACATCATCAACCAGCACATGAACGCCTTCATGTCGCTGGCCGAGGAGCCCGTCGTCACCGAGGACGTCTCGATCTTCGCCAATGGCGACGACGACGAGAGCGGCGAGCTTGACAAGCAGATCGAGGACCTGGACCTCTCCGTCCGCTCCTACAACTGCCTCAAGCGCGCCGGCATCCACTCGGTTCGCCAGCTCGTCGAGTTCTCCGAGAACGACCTGCTCAACATCCGCAACTTCGGCGTCAAGTCCATCGAGGAAGTCAAGGACAAGCTCGAGTCGATGGGCCTTGGCCTCAAGGCCTAGGGCCACGCCGCGAATCTACGTATAGGAGCCCATCATGCGTCACAACAAGAAGAGCGGCATGAAGCTCGGCACGGACGCCAGCCACACCAAGGCCATCAAGAAGGGCCTGGTTGCCTCCCTGCTCGCCAATGACCGCATCAAGACCACCGTCCAGCGCGCCAAGGCCATCCGCCCCGATGTCGACAAGGTCGTCACCTGGGCCAAGAAGGGTGACCTGCACTCCCGTCGCCTCGCCATCGCCAAGGTCGGCGACGCCGAGATCGTCCGCGAGGTCTTCGAGAAGGCCGCGCAGGGCATGTGGGCGGACCGCGATGGCGGCTACACCCGCATCATGAAGCTCGGCAACCGCAAGGGCGACAATGCCGAGGTCGTCATCATCGAGATGGTGACCGAGCCCGTCCGTAAGAAGGCCAAGGCCGCCAAGACCGAGGTCAAGAAGGTCGAGAAGGTCGAGGAGGCCCCCGAGGCCGAGGAGACCGTCGAGACCGAGGCCGAGCCCGAGGCAGTCGAGGAGGCCGTCGAGGCCGAGCCCGAGGCCGAGGCCACCGAGGAGTCCGCCGAGTAGGCGAACCCGTCATCACACGAGCCGAGGACCCCGCGCGCGAGCACGGGGTCCTCTGCCATAGGAGGGAGGGACGCATGGAGCTCGATGCCCAGACCGGGCGCAGGCCGGGCGCGCGGGAGCGCGCCGAGGAGGCGCGCGCGGCGGGATATGCCGGCACGCTCGTCCTGCGCGTCGGCTATCGTGGGGCCGGGTTCTGCGGCTTCGCCTCCCAGCCGGGACTGCGCACGGTCGAGGGAGACCTTGCCCAGGCCCTCGCCACGCTCCTGCATCGCGAGCCGGAGCTCACCTGCGCCGGTCGCACCGACGCCGGCGTCCATGCCCTTGGCCAGTACGTGAGCGTCCCGGTGACCGATGACGAGCGCTCCCTGTCGGGACGCACGCTGCTCCGCGCCCTCAACGCCCTCACGGGTGACGACCTGTCCGTGCTGGACGTGCTCGGGGCCCCTGTGGGCTTCTCTGCGCGCTTTGACGCCCTCTCGCGTACCTATCGCTATCGCCTGTGCTCCGGGCCGGCAAAGCCCGTACTGAGCGCCGGACATGCCTGGTGGATCAGGCATGCGCTCGACGTCGCCGCCATGGACGAGGCCGCGGGCCTGCTCGTGGGGGAGCACGACTTCAAGAGCTTCTGCAAGGCGGCCTCCGCGGAGGGGAAGAGCACCACGCGCGAGGTGTACTCGTGCGGCGTTTCCGCCATCGAGGAGGCCGGGGAGCGCCTCGTCGCCCTGGACGTCGTGGGGAGCGCGTTCCTCCACTCGATGGTGCGCACCATCGCCGGCACCCTCGTGGAGGTCGGCCGCGGGCATCGCGACCCCGCATGGGTCAAAGAGGTGCTCTCGGAGCATGACCGTAGGGCGGCGGGCCCCTGTGCCCCCGCCAACGGGCTCACCTTCTGCGGCGTTCGCTATCCGGAGGGGCTGCTCGCCCCCTGGGGGGAGGGAACCGACTGACCATGAGCCTCGACCTCTTGATGGACGTCCTGCTCGACGGCATCGTGGACACGGCCAAGCTCGTGCCCTTCCTCTTCGTGACCTACGTGGTCATGGAGGCCATCGAGCACGTCTCCGACGCCCGCGTCACCCGCGCGGTCGCCACCGCCGGCAAGGCGGGGCCCATCGTGGGCGGGCTTCTGGGGGCGCTTCCCCAGTGCGGGTTCTCCGCCATGGCCTCGACCCTCTATGCCGCGCGCGTGGTCACGGCCGGCACGGTCGTCGCGGTCATCCTCTCGACCTCCGACGAGATGATCCCGGTCTTTTTGGCCCATGGCGTCGCCGCCGGGACCATGATGCTGGTCGTCGTCCTCAAGATGCTGTTGGGCATGGTCATCGGCCTTCTGGTCGACATCGTGCTGCGCAGGCTGCACCGCGCCGGCGACGGCGAGGTCCACATCTGCGAGCTCTGCGAGCGCGAGCACTGTGGCTGCGAGCACGACCACGAGCATGACCACGACCACGACCATGGGCACGTGCAGGGGTGCGCGTGCGATGGGTGTCCGGCCGAGGCGCACGACCACGGCCACGGCCAAGACGAGGGGTCGCACGACCATGGTCACGCGCACGAGCATGGGTCCACCAGGGACCTGGCGCGCTCGGTGCTCCGCGCGGCCCTCCACCACACCCTTCAGGTGACGGCCTTCATCTTCGTGGTCACGCTCGTCCTGGGCTTCCTGCTCGAGACCGTGGGGGAGGAGCCCATCGCCCAGCTCGCGGCGAACCATCCCGTGCGGGCGACCTTCCTGTGCGCGCTCATCGGCCTCATTCCCAACTGCGCCGCGAGCGTCGCCATCTCCGAGCTCTACCTTGCCGGGACGATCGGCATCGGGCCCCTGGTGGCCGGCCTGCTCTCCTCGGGCGGGGTGGGGCTCCTCGTCCTGTGGAGGACGAACGCTGACCTACGGCAGAATGCCGCCATCACCGCTTTCGTCTATGCTGTAGGCGTTGTCTGCGGACTAATTGCGGGAATACCGCTAGGCTAGTTCCGGGCCGGCGCGGCCCGTGCGATGAGAGGAGCCGACTGTGAGACGTCAACGCTACGAGAGGACCGACGTGCCCAAGGGTGGCCCGCGCGCCACATTTTTCGCCCTCATCGCGCTCGCCCTCATCGGTATTGGCGGGTGGTTCCTCTTCCAGACCCTCTGGGCGCGTGCGAGGTTCGACTCGGTGAAGGGGAACAGCGAGCTCGTGTCCTCGGTGGCCGGAAACCCCGAACTCAAGTCGGTCGATGGCTATGTCGTGAGCGACCACGTCCTCGAGAACGTCCTGTTCCTCGTCGTCGACGACCTGTCCGCCGAGGCCCCGGCGCTCACCGAGGCCAACATCCTCAGCCTCGACACGACGGCGGGCACGGGGACCTACGTGCAGCTGCCCATCAACGTGCGCGTCAATCCCGAGACCAACCCGCAGCAGCTCAACGACCTCTACGCCACGTCGGGCGGCTCCGCCTGCGTGAACGCCATCGAGCGCCGCTGCGGCATCCAGCTCGACCACGTGGTCATCACCGATGCCGTGGGCTGGGAGGCCATCAAGGGCCTCGACGGCGTGGGTGCCCAGGAGCTCGTGAGCCGCATGACGAAGCTCCTCGACCATGTGCAGACGGACCTCGACGCCTCGGGGATCAACGACCTCAACGAGCGCGTCCAGGCGCTGGGCTTCGCCAACCTCAACCGCCTCGACACCCGTCCCGGCTCCGAGTGGACCGACGGTGAAGGCGTGGTCTGGACGGTCGTCTACGACTACGAGGTCGCCCCGGCGATTGGCTACCTGGTTCCCGCCGAGGGATAGCGACTCCGACTGCACGCATGTGTGGGAATAGGGTGACGCAGCGTGCGTGGCGGGCATGTCAGCCCACCGATTGATAGTCTTGTGCATGTGCGGGCAGTAGGACCCCGCGTCGACTGGGAAGGGCTCCATGGGGCGTAGCAATCCCAAGGTATCCGTCATCATGCCGGTCTACAACGTGGACCGATACGTCACGCGTGCGATTGAGTCCCTGCGCAACCAGACCCTCTCCGACATCGAGATCATCGTGGTCGACGATGGTTCGACCGACCGGTCCGGCCAGGTCGTCGACCACATCGCCGAGCGCGACATCCGCCTCGAGGTGTTCCACACCCAGAACCAGGGCGCGCCCGCCGCGCGCAACCTCGCCCTCGACCACGCGAGCGGCACCTACGTCTACTTCATGGACGCGGACGACTGGGCGGAGCCCACCATGCTCGCCGACATGGTCGAGATGGCCGAGGCGCACGCGCTCGAGCTCGTGGTCGCGGGCTTCCACATCGACACCTACTATGGCGACCAGGGAGAGCACCTCGACGAGGTCAAGTCGCACCCCACCTGCGTCTACGTGACCCAGGAGGACTTCCGCCGCGACGCCTACCGGCTCTTCGACAAGAACCTCCTCTACACCCCCTGGAACAAGCTCTTCCTGCGCTCGCGGATCGAGGGGCTCGGCCTGCGCTACCGCGACACGTTCTGGGAGGGTCTTCCCTTCGTGCTCGACTTCATCCGCGACGTCGAGCGGGTGGGCGTCACCGAGCGGGCGTACTACCACTTCATCCGCGAGCGGGCCGAGTCCGAGACGTCGCGCTGGCGCCCCAACATGTACGAGAAGCGCGAGGAGGAGCATGGCTGGATGCTCGACCTCTACGAGCACTGGGACCTCTCCGACGACCTCGAGAGCATGGAGATGGTGCAGCGCCGCTACATCGAGCGGCTGGTGGGGTGCATCGAGAACGTATGCAGCCCCAGCTGCAAGCTTTCGCATCGCGAGCGCATGGCCCTCATCGCCACGATGATCAAGAGCGACCGCGCCCAGCTTGCCGTGCGGGTCGCACGCCCCCGCTCCCGCATGATGCGGACCATGCTCGTCCCCATCAAGACGAAGAACGCCCAGCTCGCCTTCGCCGAGGGCAAGTTCATCTCCCTGGTGAAGGGAAGGAGCTTCAAGACGTTCGCCCGCCTCAAAGCGAACCGCTAGCCACACCGGCACATCCCAAGACAAGGAAGGGGCCCCGCAGGGCCCCTCTCACGTGCCGGGTATGTGGTGGCGGCTACTCGTCCTTGCCGAGCTCGCGCGGCTCGAGCCCCGCCTTCTCGAGGGAGTCGAGGGACTCCTGGAAGACGGCGAGGGGGTCGGCGCCGATGGCCTCGGCATAGAACCAGGTCTCGACGAAGGGGAGTGCGCGCTCGCCCGCCTCGACCTTGCTCACCATGGACTGGGTCCGACCGAGACGCTCGGCGACCTGGACTTGCGTGAGGCCGCTCTCCTGCCTGAGACGCCGCAGCACGCTGCCCACGATCTTGTTTCTCTTCACGTCCATGTCACGCCCAGCCCTTCACTAAGAGACTATTGCCGTGACAGAATAGGATGTTTCCTGAATTTAGCCCAAAATAGAATTATCCGAATATAGAGATATGACAGTGTGGGATAACGCGCGGAATGGGCATGTGCCACCGGGTTTCTTCCATTGATTGTCTGCGCACGTTGGCGCCGCATTTCAGCGGGGTGCCGCAATGCGCTACCATGTCCCCTTGGAATGCCTGCGCCATCTGAGAGGAGGGATCCCGATGAGTCCTGCCGCCCGTACCGTGTCGCTGCTCGCGACGAGCGTCGTCATCGTCGGACGCGCCTCCTTCCTGCGCACCACCGTCATCCACACCACGAACAGCCTCATCTGGTGATTCTGGCGCTCCGCGCCCACCCGTACCCATGACCTGGCGTGCGGCACCGAGGCCGCACGCCGCGATGACCATAGGAGGAATCACCATGCAGAAGTTCGTCGCCACTCCCTCGTTCTGGGAGCTCTTCCCCGATGCGCAGATCGGCATCGTCGTCGTCCGTGACATGAAGACTGCCGACGAGGTCTCGCCGGAGGACGCCGCCGAGGTCGAGGCCCTGCTCAAGAAGGCTAACGCCCAGGCCTCGCGCCACATCACCAACCCCACGCTCTCCCAGAACCAGCCCGTCGCCGTCTGGCGCGCCGCCTACCAGAAGTTCAAGACCAAGAAGGGCGCCCGCGTCTCCATCGAGAACCTGCTCAAGCGCGTCATGAAGGACAACCCGGTGGGCCACATCACGCCCTCCGTCGACATCTACAACGCCATCTCGCTCAAGTGGGCCTTCCCCGTGGGCGGCGAGAACGTCGACTCCTTCGTGGGCGACGTCCGCCTTGCCGTCACCGAGGGTGGCGACGCGTTCCTGCCGCTGGGCGAGGGCGAGTCCGACGACCCCACGCTCCCGGGCGAGCTGTGCTACCTGGACGACGCCGGCGCCATCTGCCGCTGCTGGAACTGGCGTGACGGCGTGCGCACCGCCCTGGGCGACGACTCGCGCAACGCCTTCCTCATCATCGAGAACGTCGACCCCACGCGCGGCGAGGACCTGGCCGCCGCCATCGACGAGCTCGCCGAGCTCCACGAGCGCTACCTGGGCGCCACGGTGTTCAACAAGCAGATCGTCACCCGCGACAACCCCGAGATGGTCATCGCGGAGTAGGGCCGCACTGCCATGTGCGCGATGCGCGCTCCCCGAGGCCCCCGGCCCTTCGGGGAGCTTTTTTTTTCGAGGAGGTGCGCACGTCTGGACCAGTGCCGGTGCGGGTACTGTGTTCCATTCATTTCTAGCGTGAAACGAGCTCTGGCACATGTTGCCACCGCCCGGTCGATACCCATAAAATCGTCTGATGCCCCATAGGGGAGAAGTGCCCTGCCACCCATGGCGCCTACCAGGAGGTCCTAGCATGACCCGCAAGATTTTCGTCCTCGACACGACGCTGCGCGACGGGGAGCAGTCCCCCGGCGCCTCCATGAACGCCCAGGAGAAGCTTGTCGTCGCCCGCCAGCTCGTGCGTCTTGGGGTTGATGCCATCGAGGCGGGCTTCCCCATGTCGAGCCCCGGTGACTTCAAGAGCGTCCAGC